>DUGQ01000241.1:0-4289 GCA_013331315.1 Thermoplasmata archaeon | reverse complement strand
CGGACTGTTGGCGGGGCTAGCCGGCGTCCTGTTCATCAAGGTCTTCTACAAGATCGAGGACACCTTCGACTCGGTATCGATACCGATGTACGTCAAGCCCGTGATGGGCGGTCTCTTCGTCGGCGCCATCGGCCTCTTCTACCCCGAGGCCATGGGCGTCGGCTACGAGTCGGTGTCCAACGTCCTCAACGGCAGCATGGACATGCCCTCGGCCCCAGTGATGGCGATCATGTTCCTCGGACTGCTGCTGATACTGAAGATGGTGGCCACTTCGCTCACGTTGGGGTCAGGGGGGTCTGCGGGCCTGTTCGGTCCGTCACTGTTCCTCGGTGCCATGCTCGGGGCGGCCTTCGGCATATTCGTGAACCAAGTGTCGCCTTTCGAGTCGGCCAACTACGGCGCGTACGCGATGGTGGGCATGGCCGCGGTCTTCGCGTCCACGAGCAGGGCGACCCTGACCGCGATCCTGATGCTCTTCGAGATGACTTCGGTCTACGAGATCATACTGCCGCTGATGTTCGCGTGCGTCGTGAGCGATGCGGTCAGCAGCCTGCTCTCGAAAGAGACGATATTCACCGCGAAGCTCGCCAAGCAGGGGATCAAGTACGTCCAGGACCTGTCGGTCAACATTCTCGAGTCGACGAGAGTCAGAGACGCCATGAAGACCGACTATGTCTCGGTCAAGGAGGACTCGCCCCTGAGGAAGGTGGTCGATCTGCACCTCTACACCGGGACCAAGGGGTTCCCGGTCGTGTCGGGCGACGGCCGACTCAAAGGGATCATCACGCTGACCGACGTTAGGAAGGCGTTCGAGAACGACAGACGGGACGCCCTCGTGAAGGACGTGATGGCCAAACGGGTGGTGACGGTGTACCCCGACGAGACCCTTCAGTCCGCCATGGAACGCATGGTCCTCCGCAAGTTCGGCCACCTCCCGGTGGTCGACCCGAACAAGCCGAACAAGATCGTGGGCATGCTCGACAGGGAAGGTATACTCGACAGGTACCGGAACGTGCTCGCGGAGGAAGTCTCCGAGAAGTCCCTGCAGGGAAGACTGCTCGAGTGAGCGCTACTCCGCGGGTCTTCTGTACCTGTCCATCGGGACCGTTATCTCGAATCTGGCGCCTTTGCCCTGAGCCCCGGTCTCCTTCATCGTCATGCCCGTTATCGAGAGAATCTCCCTGCTCAGGTAGAGGCCGTACCCGTGCCTTCGACCGTGGCCGCGATCGAATATCTTCTCCTTCTCCTCCGAGGCGATCCCGATGCCATCGTCCTGGAAGACGATGATGAGGTCATTGCCCATAGCCCTGTGCGAGATCGTGATGTTGTTCACGTCGCCTCCATGTGAGATGGCGTTGTTCACCAGGTTACGGAAGACGTTCTCCAGCATCGGATCCGCGAACACCTGGAGCCCTTCGACGTCGACGGCGACGCTGATTCCCTGGCGCCCGAGACCCTCCGTCACCTTGGCGACGACCTCCGAGAGGGAGATCCAGCTGGGACGCTCCATGCCGAGGTTCTTGTACTGAGAGGTGAACTCAAGCTGCGTCTTGAGGGCGTTTGCCGCCTCCTCGNNTTCCTTCTCAATGGCCTCGTCCAGCCATCCCTTCAGGACGCCTATCTGATTGAGCGAGTCGTGCCTCGTAATGCTCCCGAGCAGGTTGAGCTTCTTGTTGACCTTCCTGAGGGCCTCCTCGACGCTCACACGCTCGGATATGTCCTTGTTGATCGACCCATAACCGATGACCTCGTTCTCGGAATCGCGCAGCAGGACCATCATCGACTCCACCTGGACCCAGCTGCCGTCCTTTCGCTTCTGCCGGAACACCGTCTCGATGTGTCCGTCGCGCATGAGGCGCCGTTGGAGAGCATCAGAGTCATTGCCGAGATGATCGGTCACCAGGACCTGATGGGCGTCCATGCCCAGGACCTCGTCCTCCGTGAACCCATACGTCCTCTCCGCTGCGTCGTTCCAGTACTCTATGACGAAGTTCGCGTCGAGGAACATGACTGCGTCCTCGATGTTGTCCAGCATGACGCGCTGGCGTGCGAGCCGCCTCTCGTACTCCAACTTGTCAGTGATGTCCTCGGCGACGGTGATGATCCCGATCACCTCGCCAAGATCGTTCACGTACGGGACCTTGTCGGTTCTCGCCCATCGTACGCCGTGCCTGCCCTGATAAGGGGTGAGCACGCCCGTCATCGGTCTTCTGGTCTCGATTATCTTCTTGTCGTCAGCTGAGAATACCTCGCCAAAACCCGGGAGCACTTCGTCGATCTTCTTCCCCCGCCACTGGTTCTCATTCACGCCAGTTGCCTCTGCGAAGGACCTGTTGACCCGGACGAACCTCCCCTCTATGTCCTGATAGGAGATCATCGCGGGTACGGAGTCGAGTATCGTCCTGAGCTCCTCCTGATGCGCGCGGACCAGCCTGTCGGCCGCCCTCCGCTCGGTCACGTCCCTCGCGATGGACTGTATCGCCTTCTTGCCGGCGAACGTTATCGGCGAGGACCTGACCTCCATGTCCACGACCCGGCCTCCCTTGGTGATGATCTTCATTATCCTGGCAGGGCCAGTCCCGTCCTCCTCGTACATCTGCCTTATTCTCTCTGCTGTCTCGGGCACGTACTCAGGCGGCATGAGGTCGAATATCCGGGTGCCTATCATCTCCATCTCGCTCTCGGCCCCGTACACTCTCACCGCTGCGGGGTTCGCGTACAGTATCGTGTCAATGGCAAAGACGATGATCGCGTCGGGAGAGGCCTCGATCAGCGCCTTGTAACGCTCCTCGGTTTCTTCCAGCCGCTGCTCGGCCGCCTTCGTCGCCGTCACGTCTCTCGCGAATACCAGCAGCCCCTCCTCTCCGGGATAGATGCCGACATCGAACGACCGCTGGGCGCCGTTCATCTCGATCTCGAACTGCAGGTTCCGCTTCTTCCTACTTTCAGCGGCGCTCTTCAACTCCTTCTCGACCGTCGTTCCGCCCACCTGGGGGACGATGTCGAATGCGTTCCTGCCAATGGCGTCCTCGGGGTCGACGCCTATCAAGTCCTTCGCGGCCCTGTTCCAGAATGTAATCCTGAAATCGTCGTCCAGGCCGACCAACGAGTCGGATATGCTGTCCGCCAGCCTCCGGAAACGTTCCTGACTCTCGACGAGCTGCACGGACGCCCGCCGGCTCTGGGCCGCCTGGGTTATCATGCTCGCCAGCTCGTGGAACTGGGAGCGGAGGTCGCCTCCCTTCTGAAGGTAGTAGTCCGCCCCTTGGTTGAGCGCCTCGATGACGACATCCTCACGGCCCTTGCCGGTGAAAAGTATGAAGGGGATGTCGAATCCCCGGGCTCGTATCGCCTTCAGGAACTCGATTCCGTCGGTCTCGGGCATCTGATAGTCGGAGACGATGACGTCGAACTTCTCCTTTGAGATTAGGTCCATCGCCTCTCTGACGGAGACGACGCTGTGGATCTCGACGCCACCGACCTTCTGCAGGAAATGAGAGGCCACTTCGAGGAAGGACTTCTCGTCGTCGACGTGGAGGACGCGCACCGTGGGAGATCACCCCGTAGTCCGCGAATATTGACGTCGACCGTATATATCGACTCCGCTGGATGTTTGGAACGGGCCGAGGACGAGTCAGTATCCAGCACGCATCAGTGGTGATGATGCGTGTGCTCAGGTTCGAAGTTCGCCGGGGTCAGATGCCCGAATGCCGCCGCCAGTGCCTCTGACAGGGTCGGGTGGATTATCTGCGCCCTCGCGAGCGGCATGTACGTTTGATCGCCGGAGGACATCATGTTGACCACTTGCTGCACGAGCACGGCTGCCTGCGGGCCCACGACCGTCGCCCCCAGGATCCTGCGCGTCGGGTGCTCGACCACGACCTTCACGAACGCGTCATCGTCGCCGTGCGCGTACCCCATCGCGGTGTCCTTGTACGCCGCCTTGCCCACCATTACCTTGCCCTGACTCTTCGCCTCTTCCTCCGTCATCCCGACCTGCCCCACCTGCGGATCGGTGAACACCGCGTGAGGAACCGCGCGCAGGTCCATAGACAGCTTCTTCTCGTCCCAGAGGTTGTGCTCGACTATCCTCGCCTGGTAGTTCGCGGTGTGCCTGAACATGTTACGCCCGAGAGCGTCTCCCAGGGCGAATATGCCTGGCTCGGAGGTCTCTAGGTACTGGTTGGTCAGTATCCAGCCCCTCTCGTCCGTTTTGACGCCGGTCCTCTCCGGCTTCAGCCAGTCGGAGTTCGATCTGACCCCCGTCGCGACCAGCAGATGCTGCGCGT
>DUGQ01000088.1 GCA_013331315.1 Thermoplasmata archaeon | reverse complement strand
GGCTCCATGGAGGGCAGGATCATCGACGGCACCCCGTTCAGCGGGGAGCGCGAGGAGGCCATCAGGGCGGCGCTCGTCAAGAACGGGTTCAAGCATAACGGCAAGGAGGTCATGTACGACGGCATAACTGGGAGGATGATCGAGGCGGAGATATTCGCCGGGGTCATCTACTACCAGAAGCTGCACCACATGGTCTCCGGCAAGCTGCACGTGAGGAGCCGCGGGCCGGTACAGATACTTACGAGGCAGCCTACCGAGGGCCGCTCGAGACAGGGTGGTCTAAGGTTCGGCGAGATGGAGAGGGACTGTCTGATCGGTCACGGGGCGGCCATGGTTATAAGGGATAGGCTGCTGGACGAGTCGGACGGCACACTGCAGTACGTCTGCGGCAACCCCAGCTGCGGCCACATAGCCATACTCGACAGGCGCGGGACGTTCAGATGCCCCGTCTGCGGGAACAACTCGAAGATATACCAGGTCCAGACGTCGTATGCGTTCAAGCTGCTCCTGGACGAGCTGCTGTCGCTTGGAGTCGTCATGCGCCTACAACTGGAGGATTTGAAATGATGGTCACGGGCGTTACCAAGAGGATATCCGCGATCAAGTTCGCGATGCTGTCTCCCGAGGAGATACGCAAGATGTCGGCCACGAAGATCATCACGGCCGACACATACGACGACGACGGTTTCCCGATTGACATGGGCCTCATGGACCCGCACCTCGGCGTCATCGAGCCCGGTCTGAGGTGCAAGACCTGCGGAAAGAAGGTCGACGAGTGTCCCGGACACTTCGGGCACATCGACCTCGCGATGCCGGTCATCCACGTGGGCTACGTGAAGGAGATAAAGAAACTCCTGCAGTCGACCTGCAGGTCGTGCGGGCGGCTGCTGCTGACGGACGAGCAAGCGCAGGAGTACGTGAAGCAGCGCGACCGGCTCGAGGAGCTGACGGGCGACCTGATAGAGAGTTCCTACATATCAGCCGAGTCGGCGAAGGACGCCGCCTCGAGGACCACGTGCCCGCACTGCAACGTGGTGCAGTTGAAGATAACACTGGACAAGCCGACGACCTTCCGCGAGGAGGGCCACAAGCTGACGCCCAAGGAGGTCAGGGAGCGTCTCGAGCGCGTCCCCGACAACGACCTCGTCGTCCTGGGCATAGACCCCGGCGTGTGCAGGCCCGAGTGGATGGTGCTAACGGCGTTGCCCGTGCCGCCGGTCACGGTGAGGCCGTCCATCACGCTGGAGTCCGGTGACCGTTCGGAGGACGACGTCACGCACAAGCTCGTCGACGTCCTCAGGATCAACCAGCGGCTCAGGGAGAACAGGGACGCTGGCGCGCCGCAGCTGATAGTGGAGGACCTGTGGGAGCTGCTGCAGTACCATGTCACGACATACTTCGACAACCAGACCTCCGGCATACCCCCGGCGAGGCACAGGTCGGGCAGGCCGCTCAAGACTCTCGTGCAGCGTCTGAAGGGCAAGGAGGGGAGGTTCAGGAGCAACCTGTCCGGTAAGCGTGTCAACTTCTCGGCGAGGACGGTCATCTCGCCCGACCCCATGCTGTCGATCAACGAGGTCGGAGTGCCGGTGACCGCCGCGCGCGAGCTCACGGTACCCATCAGGGTCACGGAGAGGAACGTCGCGATGGCCAAGGAGATGTGCGCCAGAGGACCGACCCCCGCGGGCCCGGCCTACAAGCCAGGCGTGAACTACGTCATCAGGACGGACGGCAGGAGGATCAAGATCACGGACAAGAACGCCGAGACGGTCGCCGAGGCGATTGAGCCCGGATACGTCGTGGAGCGTCACCTGGTCGACGGCGACATAGTCCTGTTCAACAGGCAGCCGTCGCTACACAGGATGTCCATCATGGCGCACGAGGTGAGGGTCATGCCGTACAAGACCTTCAGGTTCAACCTGTGCGTCTGCCCGCCGTACAACGCCGACTTCGACGGCGACGAGATGAACCTGCACGCGCTCCAGAGCGAGGAGGCCAGGGCCGAGGCCAAGGTGCTGATGAGGGTTCAGGAGCACATACTCTCGCCGAGGTTCGGCGGGCCTGTCATAGGCGCGATACACGACCACATAACGGGCTCGTTCATACTCACGTACCGCGACTCCGCCTTCACCAGGGAGGAGACGGTCAGGATACTCGAGAAGGTCGTCGACATCGAGTTCCCGGAGCCGGCCATCAAGAAGCCCGTGCCCATGTGGACCGGGAAGCAGCTGTTCGGCATGATCCTCCCCAAGGACCTGCACATGACCTTCAAGGCGTCGATCTGCCAGAAGTGCGAGGTGTGCAAGAAGGAGGCGTGCGAGAACGACGCGTTCGTCGTGATCAGGAACGGCGTGCTCCAGTCGGGCACGATCGACGAGAAGGCCCTCGGCGCCTTCAAGGGCAGGATACTCGACAAGATGGCGAGGGACTACGGCCCGGACCGTGTCCGGGAGTTCATCGACCAGGCCACGAAGCTCGCGATCGGCGCGATCACGCTCCGCGGCTTCACGACCGGGATAGACGACGAGGACATCCCGAGCCAGGCGAAGCGCGAGATAGACGACGCGATGGTCCAGGCGAAGCTGAAGGTCGAGGAGCACATAGGCGCCTACAGGCGTGGCGAGCTCGAGCAGATGCCTGGCCGGTCACTCGAGGAGACGCTCGAGGTGGAGATCATGAAGGTCCTGGGCAAGGCGAGAGACACCGCGGGTCAGATTGCGGGCAGGCACCTTGGTCTCGAGAACTCCGCTGTCATAATGGCCAAGTGCGGCGCGAGGGGCTCGATGCTGAACCTTAGCCAGATGGCGGGCGCTATCGGGCAGCAGGCCGTCAGGGGCGAGCGTCTGTCCAGGGGCTACTGGAACAGGACGCTCCCGCACTTCGAGCAGGGCGACCTCGGCTCCGAGGCAAGGGGCTTCATCAAGAACTCGTACAAGAGCGGGCTCACGCCGACGGAGTACTTCTTCCACTCCATGGGTGGCAGGGAGGGTCTGGTCGACACGGCCGTCAGGACATCGAGGTCCGGTTACATGCAGAGGCGTCTCATCAACGCCCTCGAGGACCTCAAGGTCATGCAGGACGGCACCGTGAGGAACACGGCCGACACTATCATACAGTTCACGTACGGCGAGGACAACATCGACCCGACCAGGAGCGTCCAGGGCGACCCGGTCGACGTCGACGACGTCATACTCACCGTCCTGGGTGACCAGGGCGAGCTGATCGCGAAGGTCCGGGAGAAGGGCGTCGTCAGCTACGGCATACAGGACAAGGACATGCTCGAGACCCCCGAGGACCCGGAGACGGACGAGGAGCCGGACTTCGACCTCGGTGGTGGAGAGGAGGGATGAGCACATGGCGGCCAAGGGCGCGGTAGAGGTCTTCACCCGCAAGGGTGTGGACGAGAAGGTCGCGACGCAGCTCGTGGAGAACGGGTACACCTACACCAAGGTCGCGCGCGCGAACGAGAAGACGCTGAGGAAGATAGAGAAGATACTCGGCGAGAGGAAGCTCAAGGCGGTCCTGTCGGCGATCAAGACGAAGGAGCGCGCGCCGAAGAAGAAGGCGGAGAAGCCCCCGAAGAAGGTCAAGATAGCCAAGAAGGAGCTGCCGAGCAAGATCGACCCACAGACGCCGCTGGAGATCAAGATGGGGAAGATCCTGGCCAAGTCCGGCCGGTCACTCCCGAGGGCAGTCCTGCAGGAGCTGTCGGCGAGGCTGGAGGGCGTCGACCTTCCCGAGAAGGTCGTCGACCAGGTGCTCGACCTCGCGGTGAAGCGGTTCGAGGACCACATCATCGACCCGAACGAGTCCGTGGGGATCATCGCCGCGCAGAGCATAGGCGAGCCCGGCACGCAGATGACCATGAGAACCTTCCACTACGCCGGTGTCGCCGAGATGAACGTCACGCTGGGCCTCCCGAGGCTGATAGAGATAGTCGACGCCAGGCGCGTCCCGAGCACGCCCATCATGGAGATACACCTCGCCGAGGAGGTCAGGAACGACCTCGAGCGCGTCAGGGCCATAGCCTCCGACATCGAGCGCACGACGGTCATAGACATAGCCGATGTCGAGACGGACATAGGCAGCATGGAGGTCCTGGTCAAGCTGGACAAGCGCAAGATGGACCGCAAGGCCCTCACGGCCGAGGAGGTCATGAAGCGCCTGTCGAAGGCCAAGGGGATGAAGAACCTCGTCGAGATGCGGGAGGACAAGATAGTCGTCAGGTGCGACGAGCCCTCCTTCAAGAAGCTCCTGAGGCTCTCCGAGGACACCAAGTA
>DUGQ01000110.1 GCA_013331315.1 Thermoplasmata archaeon | reverse complement strand
CCATCCTGAACACCTCACTTGATTGCTCCCTTCAGCTTGAGATACTGAATGTAGTCGACGTATTGTCGCCTCTCGATTTCGGACTTGAGACTGGGCGAGGACTTGCGATCGCCCACGATCCTGAAGCTCATCGCGTCGCTTGCCGCCCCCGAGCCGTAGCTGACGACCATGATCCGGTCGCCGATCTTCGCCGAGTCGAGCGCCGACGCCAACGCGACTGGGGTCGACGCCGCTCCCAGGTCTCCCAGCACTCCCGCGATGGCGCTACTGGCCATCGCCTCGTCCCCGAATTGCAGTTTCTTCGCTATCGCGCCCGGAGATCTCGCGTCCGGCTGCTGTATGACGACATGAGCGTAGTCTTCCGCTTTCGTCCCTAGCTTCTTCATCAGGGCGCTCGCGGCCTTCGTCGTAGTCCCCACGAGGGAGGACTGCGCGAACTTCTTGACATTGAGGTCGTGTATGAGCTCGTCGTCCCCTGGCCTGAACCGCTCACCGAAGTGCTCGCAGGCGTACGACGCGCTCCCCTCGAACTCCGCGATGAGGTTATCGGACGAGAGTACGAACGCCGCAGCCCCAGCGCCGAGCCCGTGCTCGATCGGGGACCACATGCTCGCCTTTGGGGCGTCCGCGGCCGCCACGACCGCCACGCCCGACGGGTTCGCCATGACGTGTTCCAGGCTAGCAATCAGCGCCTCCGTGCCCGCCCTCGAGGAGGTGGTGTGGTCTGACACGAACGCTGCGCTGGGTATGCCTATGTTGGTTATCACCGTGCCCGATAGAACCTTCTCCACGTAGGGGGCGGAGGTCGATGCCAGGGCGAACCTCGTCACCTTGTCCGGGGTGAGTGGGACGGAGGCGAGTGCTCTCCTCGACACCTTCGCCGCGAAGGTCAGCGTGTCCTCGTCGAAGGCCATGACCGACTTCTCCGACACGCCGGACGCCTGGAAAGAACCCCAGGCCTTCGTGTATTCTTCCTTCTTCACCCTCAGCCTCGGGATCGAGACACCGTATCCTGAAATACCTACGGCCAAGCGATTCACCTCCTCAAGATGGACACCGACACGGTCCCGCCCGAGCCGCCGACGTTGTGGATTAGGCCCACCTCAGCGTCCTTCACCTGTCTCACGGGCTTCTGGACCGTCCCTCTGAGCTGGTTGAACATCTCGTACGCCTGGCCAGTCCCAGTTGAGCCGATCGGATGGCCCTTGGACTTCAGCCCCCCGCTCGGGTTGACCGGCTTGTCGCCGTCGATCTGGGTGTGACCCTCCTCGATGAACTGTCCAGCCTTGCCCTTCTCGCAGAACCCGAGGTCTTCGTACGCCAAGAGCTCCGCGATCGTAAAGCAGTCGTGGACTTCCGCCACCTGTATGTCCTTCGGGGTCAGCCCAGCCATCTCGTACGCACTTGCGCTCGCCCTCTTCGTGCCCTCAAGTGTCACTGTGCTGATCCTGTCATGGATCGCGAGATAGTCGCTGGAGGTCCCGAACCCAGCCACGTATATCGGCGTGTCCGTGAACTCCTTGGCTATCTTCGCGTCGCACACAAGCACCGATGACGCCCCATCCGTGGTAGAGCAGCAGTCGAACAGGTTCAGTGGGTAGGCTACGTACGGACTCTTCATCGCCTTGTCGAGCGTTATCTCCTTCTGGAACTGGGCTTTCGGGTTCTGGGCACCGTTCTTGTGGTTCTTGACTGCCACGGAAGAGAGGTGCTCCCTCTTGGTGCCGAACTCGTGCATGTGTCTGTGAGCAATAAGCGCGTATAGCCCCGCGAAGGTCGTCCCCGCGAGGCGCTCGTACTCGGTGTCCCCCGATACGCCCAGCCAGTACTTCTGCTTGATGCCCGAGACGTCGGTCATCTTCTCGACGCCGCCCGCGAGGACCACGTCATGGGCGCCGGATAGAACGTCCATGACGGCGGAGACAAGTGCGTAGCCTCCGGACGCGCAGGCGTTCTCGACCCTCACGGTGTGGACGTAGGGCAGGCCCACGAATTCCGATACCAGGGCGGACATGTTGCCCAGCTGGAACCCTCCCGAGCCGAGGTTGCCGACGTACGCGGCTCCTATGCGCTTGGGATCTATGCCCTTGTCGACGCTCTTGACCATGTCCTGGTACGATTCAAGAAACAACTCCTTGATGCCCTTCTCGGGGAACTCGCCGTATCGGCTCTGCCCCGCACCAACGATCGCGACTTCCTTCATGTTCATCCCCTCGCCCCTCAGCGGCGATGTGCGACCGAGCCACTCGGCGTCAGACGCGCATCAGCCGACAGCAGATTCTGCGAGTCTGGATATGCAAGTCTCGAAACAAGAACTCGGATATATAACGATTGGCGACTAACATTGCCCGAGCTGTGCGTGTTTTAGACATGCCTATACGATTCTCTCTGGCAGCGCCTCATCAGGCCCGTTCCGAAATCGTATCCTCCAATCGACCTTCGTAACACGCGTTCGTCCCCCTTGGGCAGAGGATAAATAGAGAATGCAACATAGGTTGCCACCACGGCGAAAGAGGGGAATGAACCTGATGAGACCCTACACCGAGATACCACTATGGAAGGACGTCACCCCAGAGCAGTGGAGTGACTGGAAGTGGCAGGCGCGGAACAGAGTCACCAAGGTGGAGCAGCTGAAGGAGGTCATAAACCTCACCTCCGAGGAGGAGCAAGGGGTCCGCGAATCGCTCAAGATACTCAGGATGGCCATCACCCCCTACTACGCGTCGCTGATGAACCCGGACGACCCGCACTGCCCGGTCAGGAAACAGGCGGTGCCCACGATCAAGGAGCTGGACTTCTCAGAGGCCGACATGGAGGACCCGCTCTTCGAGGACGTCGACTCACCGGTCCACGGCCTCACCCATAGATATCCGGACAAGGTCCTCTTCCTCATAACCGACCAGTGCGGCATGTATTGCAGGCACTGCACCAGGAGACGCCTCGCGGGGCAAACTGACCATGAACGGGACAAGAACGCAATCGATGCAGCGATCAAGTACATCGAAGGTCACGAGGAAATAAGGGATGTCCTGCTCTCCGGAGGGGACCCTCTACTTGTCTCGGACGAGAAGTTGAAGGACATCATCTCCCGGCTGCAGGCGATAGACCATATCGACATAGTCAGGATCGGGAGCAGGGCTCCGTGCACGCTCCCGCAGAGGGTGACGCCGGAGCTCTGCGAGATGCTGAAAGAGCACCACCCGATTTGGCTCAACACCCACTTCAACCACCCCAAGGAGATCACTCCTCAGTCGAAAAGGGCCGTGGAGATGCTGGCGGACGCCGGTGTCCCGGTCGGCAACCAGTCCGTGCTCCTGAAGGGCGTGAACGACTGCCCGACCATAATGAAGAAGCTCGTCCAGGACCTCGTCAAGATCCGCTGCAGACCGTACTACTTCTATCAGTGCGACATGTCGAAGGGGATAGAGCACTTCAGGACCTCGGTCGCGAAGGGCATCGAAATCGCTGAGGCGCTGAGAGGTCACACGTCGGGGTTCGCCGTACCGACATTCATACTCGATGCGCCAGGAGGCGGCGGCAAGATACCGCTCGCCCCGCAGTACCTGATATCCATGTCGGACAAGCGGGTCGTGCTGCGCAACTACGAGGGAGGCATATTCCAGTTCCCGGAGGTCGAGGGCGACCGCGTGAGCAGNNGGCGTGCTCTCGGGCAAGAAGTTCGCGCTCATACCCGAGGGTAGCGCACGGGCCAAGCGCCGAGAGGAATACAAGAAAAAGTCACACTAGCTGGCCTGCCGCCCAACGCCGATTCTCATCGGTCCGAAAGGGTTAAGAGCGAACAGCATATCATTCCCCTCCAGTTCTCGCGAGGCGAGTGCATGGAAAGGAACATTCTGGTTGAGGAACTCACGCACACACCGGTCGAGCAGCAGGCTGTCGAATTCGTCGAGCGAAAGGGTATTGGGCATCCTGACTCGATAGCCGACGGGCTCGCCGAGAGCGTCAGCAGGGCTCTCTGCAAGATGTACCTCGAGCGTTACGGCCGAATACTGCATCATAACACGGACGAGACCCAGATCGTCGGGGGGCAGTCCGCCCCCAAGTTCGGCGGCGGCTCCATACTGGAGCCCACCTACATCCTTCTAGTTGGGCGGGCCACGACCAGCGTGGACGGGGACAGGTTGCCTTACAGGACCTGTGCCATGAAGGCCGCGTACTCGTACCTTCAGAAGACCTGCAAGAGCCTGGACGTTGACTGGGGCGTCGTCCTCGACTGCATGATCAGCCAGGGAAGCGTGGACCTGAGAGGTGTGTACGAGACTCAGAGGAGGCTCGCGAACGACACCTCTTTCGGCGTAGGGTTCGCCCCGCTCAGCGAGACGGAGCAGATCACATTCAACACGGAACGGTACATAAACGGGAAGCTGTGCGAGGCGCTCCCCGAGGTCGGCGAGGACGTGAAGGTCATGTCCTGCCGGAACGGGGACGAGATCGACATCACCATCGCCGCGGCCATGGTCTCATCCAAGATCCCCGACAAGAGCCACTACAAGAGCGTGGTCGAGGAGTGCTCTGAGAAGGTGGCGGACTTCGCCTCGAAGTACACCGACCGGAAGCTCCGCGTGTTCGTGAACACGGCCGACGACTACGACAAGGACATCTACTACCTGACGGTCTCCGGTCTTTCGATGGAGAACGGGGACGACGGCTCAGTTGGCCGAGGGAACCGCGCGAACGGCCTCATCACTCCGATGAGGCCCATGAGCATGGAGGCCTCCGCTGGAAAGAACCCCGTCACACACGTGGGCAAGCTGTACAACATACTCTCGACCCAGGTGGCGCAGAAGATATGCGACATGGGCGGCGGCGACATACTCGAGGTCCACACGAGGATACTGTCCCAGATCGGGAAGCCGATAGACTATCCGCAGGCCGCCAACGCCAACATCATTTATGCCCCCAACGTCGACAGGGCCAAGTACGAGCGGGAGGCACGGGCCATATA
>DUGQ01000097.1:8485-8957 GCA_013331315.1 Thermoplasmata archaeon | reverse complement strand
ACACGGAAGCCAAGAGGCTGGTGGAGCTCAGGGGGCAGGAGACTCATCTCTGGAAGCAGCTGTGGGGCCTCGGGGAGTTCATCGCCAAGCGAGTCGCAAAGAGGCCGGACATCGACGAGGTCACGCTTGGCGAGCACGACCAGAGGCTCATGGATTCCTTCGTGTCCGTCGGTAAGGAGGTCCAGAGTTCGATTCAGGAGGGTGAGGCTGCCGGCGCGCTCAAGGTCGTGTCGGAGTTCATAAGGGACGATGTGTCGGCCCATTACCTCGCCACGGACGGCAAGCGGCTCGGAGGCGAGGACGCCGCGGCCTGCTACGTCGTTTGGTCCGTTGGGCTGGGGATATTGAAGCTAATCGCCCCCGTCATACCGAACGTCGCGGAGGAGTTCTACCAGCTCTATTACAGGGACCAGGAGGAGGCTGCGAGCATACACAGCGTCACATGGCCCGAACCGTTCAGCTCTCTTGACCA
>DUGQ01000097.1:0-8472 GCA_013331315.1 Thermoplasmata archaeon | reverse complement strand
CCCACGATATTAGCCTGCGCATGCCGTCGACGCCCACCTTGATGCAGTCGTTGATGTTCTGCTCGAAGTCTATCACCTTGTCCGTCGGGTGCCAAGGCACCACGTCCGACACCGTGCATATCGCGCCCGCCCTCAGGCCGAGGAGCGAGCACAGCGTGAATATGGTGCTGTTCTCCATCTCGATGTTCTTGACGTTCATCGCCTTGGCGTCGCCAAGGCGATTCACCATGAACGAGGGCATGTATCCGGACTGGGACATCGGCGAGATCTTGCCGTCGACCAGGGCCTTGTTCTCACTGTAGAACCCGTCGACGCTCAGGCACACGCCCACGTCGAACCGGCACTTGGCCTCGGACGCGCTGTCGACGAGCGCGGCGACGACGTCGTAACTCGCGACCGCCGGGTACTCAGTCCAGGTGTATGACTTGCTCGTCCCGTCGAGCCGGACTGCGCCAGTCGAGACAACGAAGTCTCCCTTCTCGAGTCCTTCAGCTATTCCGCCGCTCGTGCCGATCCTGATGAATGTCTTGGCGCCGAGGTTCGCGAGTTCCTCGAGGAGAATGGCGGTCGACGGGCCACCTATCCCTGTGGACGCCACGGTCACGTCGGTGTCATCGATCAGTCCGCCATGGACGGTGTACTCGCGCACCTTGCGTATCTCCTTGACGTCCTTGAGGAACGACGAAATCCTCGGGACTCTCTCCGGTTCACCGCACAAAATGACATACTCCGACACCTGTCCATCCTCAAGCCCGGTTATCAACTGCCTGCTCACGTTCAGGCACCTCCGACGCGAGGTGTGAATTGCATTCGTCCCTTATTAATGCCAGCGCAAGGTCACCAGATGACGCGCAAGCTTAATTCGGGGACCGACCACTATGCCTCGTGGATGAAAGGAGTGTACTGCCTGCTCATGGTCCTGGACGAGGACGCGTCCATCCGAGTGGGTGCGCTCGGCGGAGCCGAGTTTCCCAGGGGCGTGTACGCGTACGTGGGGAGCGCCCAGCGCGGGATCGAGCAGCGCGTCAGAAGACATCTCCTAAACGGCAAGAAGAGGCGGTGGCATATCGACTACTTTCTCTCGGTCGCCCGCGTCGCGACCGTGGTGTCCATTCCGACCCTGGATAGGTCCACCGAGTGTCTCATCGCTCGCAACCTCCTGAACTCCCCAGGGGCGGAAGCGGTCGCCAAGGGCTTTGGCTCGTCCGACTGTTCGTGCGTCACACATCTGATTCACTTCTCCGGCGAGGATATTGGGCTCCTGCTCGAGGAGGTGGCGGGACGGATCAGCATGCTCTGCACCCCCTATCCGGAGACGGTGAAGGGTGGCTGAGAATCGCCGCTGCGCACCCTTTTTAATCTCTCAGCCTGTTACTCTTGCTGAGATGACGGAGGACGTAACCGGCCAGGTTCTGCTCATCTTGGTCGGATTGGTGGTTCTGCTTATCTACTTCGCCTACGTCGGGACGATAGAGAAGGTCCTGAAGTCAATAGGGTTCACTTCGGGCGAGGCGGGCACGATAATCGTCCTGACGTTCATCTTGGGCTGGGTCACGATCCCGCTGTTCCCGTACGACGGCTGGTGGGTCGGGATCAGCGTTGGCGGCGCCCTCATACCGCTCTACATCTGTGCCCGACTCCTCAGGTCGGGTCGGGCAGGACTCTCCGAGTCCGCGATCGGCATAGTCATCGTCTCCACTATTACCTATTTCATAACCAGGGCCGAGGAGGGGGTCGGCATAGTCGCCGATGTCCCGCTGGCGTTCGCCCCCGCGGTCGCCGCGGGACTCTTCGCGGTGTCGACGTTCTGGGTCAGCATGGATAGGGCGGCTCCTCTTGCGTATGTCTCAGGCGTGGTCGGCACAATCGTCGGCGCGGATGTGTTCCATATCGAGGAAGTGCTGTCATTCGAGCCGCCGGAGGATGGGGTGACGCTCCTCAGCATCGGGGGAGCGAACATATTCGACATGGTGTATCTGACTGGAATCATCGCGGTCGTCGTCGCGATAGTGGTCTTCCGCGCGAAGAAGAAGCAGGAGCAGTATGGCGTTGGCGCGATAGCGGCCGAGATGCGTAGACAGGCGAAGGAGATGCCGTACGCGAAGGACAGGAAGCCCGCGCCTCCTCTGTACCCTTCGAAGAAGAGTCGATTGTGAGTCCTGAATCACCGGGAGGATTCCGGGTTCCGGCGCTGCCAGATGATGAAGAAGATCAGTGCGACCAGCGCGAACAGAGCCATCACGGGATAGGCNNAAGCGCCGCTGCCCCTCCCTGCTGCGACGCGAACACGGCCCCGAACGCCGTCCCCCTCTCTCCCGTGCTAGTCCTCTCGCTGACGATCGCGAACAGGGCGGGGTATGTCAGGAACAGCAACGCCCCGTATATCATCAGGACAGGTACCAGGAGGGTCCATTCCGAGGTGATGTACATGCAGATCATCGCGAGGACGGAGCCCGCGAACCCCGCTGACACCACCGCGCCTCTGCCGAAGCGCGCTCTGATCGCGCCGTAGTAGTATGACGAGACGGTGCCGACTGCGAGCCAAAGAGCGAACAGCAGATCCGCCTCCCCCGCTCCCCATCCGTGCATCGTGGTCAGATTGACAGGGCCGAAGTAGGTCGTCACGCTGTAGAGCGCTCCTCCAGCGGCTACGGGTAGCATGAAATGGCCTATCTTCGACATCGTCTGCCTCACGGCGATCCTGTCCCTGCCATCGGCTCTCGAAGCCTCATGGGAGTAGCGCCTGGTGACGGCGAGCCCGGACGCGACGGCCACCAAGTTGAGCGCGATCCATACGACACACGGCGCTTTCCACCCGAAGGCCTCGCCCAGGAATCCGGATGTCGCGAGCGAGGCGATGACCCCGAAGTTGCCTATCCCACTCTGTATCCCGAGCGCGGTGTCCATGTACGGTCCTGCGTCCTCTCTCGTTATCCAGCTGATTCCCACGGGATGGTAGAAGCTCGCTCCCACCCTCATGAACACGACCGCGGCGAAGAGGCCGACGAAGTCGGAGACGAACAGGACGAGGACGAACGACGCCGCCATCATGGCGGCCCCGATCTCGAGAAGGTACTTCGAGAACGCTCGGTCCGTGAGCCGGCCTATCACCAGCTGGATGACCACCGTTATCAGCATCCCCAGGCCAAGCACGCCTATCTCCGTGTACGAGAGATCCATCTCCTCGACGAGGATGGGCAGGAGAGCGACGAGCGCGATCAACGCGCCGTCGTTGCACGCGTGATGGTAGCTTATGACGAACAGCAGTCTTCGGTCCTTGCCCGGCGTGCTCATCGCTCACGCTAACGAACAGGATGCTTAACATGATTTCCGTCGGGCGTGCCTCTCGGCCACGAGAATAGAAGAGAAAGTGAGAAGAAAAGAGTTTGCTGAGGTTTCTCAAGAAGCCGCTGCATGCCTTCGCCGGAAGTGAAATACCCTCACGCCTTGTCCGTGGGAGTTTCGCTCATGCGGCGTTGAATGCACTCTTCGGTTACCAACCTGCCTAGCTTCTTAATCATCCCTCACAGTGGCTGTCCAGATGTCGCATCCAGGGACGCGATCCGAACGAGCTTACTTCTTCTTCTTTTTCTTTGTGGCCTTCTTCTTGGCGGGCTTCTTCTTAGCTGCCTTCTTCTTGGCAGGCTTCTTCTTTGTCGCCTTCTTCTTGGTCTTCTTGCCACACTTTCCGCAAGACATTTGGTTTTTCCTCCTGTTGCGTTTTTCACGGGTTGTTCGGCTTTCTTGGCGCAAGGATTTTCGATGCATCATCTTGCCTACGGTATTCCGCATGCAAGTGAAGAGTCATTTTTTGATGCATCCTCGTTTATGTAAATGCATTTGTATAATAAGTGTCTTTTGATTCGTTTTCGCAGATTGATATTCACGAATTCCTCGACTTACTCTATGATTCGACGCGGGTTCCCGCGTCGAGGAATCGCTTCGGGGAAGGTGAAAACCTTTTTTAGACTCACAGTGCATACATAGACATCACAGCGCACAGGAAGTTGAGCACCTTGTCACCTGATGATAACTCACGCAAACTCAAGATATGTCTCATCGGAGATGTCGGCGTCGGCAAGACTAGCCTCATCAGAAGATACGTCTTGGATGTGTTCGACGACAAGTACATCGCGACGATCGGCACCAAGGTGACAAAGAAGGACGTGAGGGCCAAGAACCCGAAATCTGGCTCGGACGAGAATGTGACCCTTCTGATATGGGATATCATGGGACAGCCGAGCTTCAGAGAGGTCCTCAGAGAAGCGTATTTCTATGGCGCGCAGGGCGCGATCGCGGTATGCGACGTGACGAGCAAGGAGAGCTTGACGGAACTCAGGTATTGGATCAAGGCGATGAGCGCGACGACGGGCAGAATACCCATAGTCTTCCTCGGGAACAAGTGCGACCTCAAGGACGAGGCGCGCGTCACGGTGGAAGACCTCGAGATGTTCGCGAAGAAGAACGAGTCTTCCGCCTTGTTGACCTCCGCGAAGACGGGATACAACGTCGAGCAGGCCTTCGGGAAGCTCGTGGACGGGATGCTCCGCGAGTGATTCGCTCCCATCTCCTCATCATGATTGTAGTCTCTCAATCATAATATGTTAGGACACGCATGACTGCTTCGAGTGGGCCGAATGGACGCAAGGTGTGCAGACGGTGTGTTCTACAACGGGAAGGTATTCACGTTCTCGTCCGAACGGAAGAGCGCTCACGCGATAGCGGTCTCTGAAGGTAGGATCATCGCGGTCGGGTCGGACGCGGAGATACGGAAGTCTGCTCCGAGAGGATGCGACAAGCTCGACCTCGGGGGAAAGGTCGTCGTGCCCGGTTTCATCGACAGCCACACACACTTCCTGCAGATGGGGGTGGACGCGCTGAGCGTCGACCTGTCCGCCACCGAATCCATGGAGCAGGCGATGAGCCTCATCAGGTCGGCCTCACAGAAGGCCCCCAAGGGCGAGTGGGTCATCGCCACGAATTGGAGGGAGAGCAAATGGCCCGGTGGGACTTTCATCACAGGCGCGGACCTAGACAAGTGCTGTCCGGGGCACCCCGTCGTGGCCCACAGGATCTGTGGCCATCTCTCCACGGTCAACTCACTCGCCGTCAAGAAGATAGGGATAGACGGCTCGACCCCAGGAGCGGAGGTCGACTCCTCGGGCAAGTTGACGGGTATTGTCAAGGAGGCGGGTGTCTCCGTGTTGAGGGCCGCCACTGCGCCCACCCCCACGCGAAAGATGAAGGGACTTCGACTTGCGATCCGTCGGGCGCATTCGCTCGGCGTGACCTCTATTCAGGACAATGGTAACTCGGACGACTTCGAGGTGTTCCGCAGAGCCGAGAAGGAGGCGAAGTTGAATGTGCGCGTGTGGTTCAATTCCCCCTCCGCGGTGTTGGAGCATCGGCTGAGACTCGGCATCTCGAGCGGGTTCGGTTCCGAATGGCTGAAGCTAGGTGGGGTCAAGATATTCTGTGACGGAGCGCTCGGCGCCAGGAGCGCTGCCCTGTCAGAACCGTTCACGGACGATCCTGGCAACCGAGGGATGTTCGTTCACCCCGTCGAGGAGCTCAACGAGATGGCTGAGAAGACGAACGAGGCGGATATGCAGCTGGTGATCCACGCCATTGGTGACGAGGGTATCGAGGTCGCGCTGTCGTCGATTGAGCATGCCCTGGACCTGGACCGGAGGAAGGACCACCGCCACCGTATAGAGCATCTCGAACTTCCCAGGCAGTCACACATAGAGCGGATGAGACAACGGAAGGTCATAGCCTCTATGCAGCCAAACTTCGTCGGTGAGTGGAGCGGGATCGACGGCATGTACGTGGAGCGTCTCGGGCCCGAGCGGGCAGAGCGGAACAACCCGTTCAAGGAGATACTGAGGGCGAAGGTGAAGCTCGCGTTCGGCTCGGATTGCATGCCGTTCTCGCCGATCTACGGCATTCGGTCGGCGGTCACCGCCACGTATCCTTCGCAGCGTCTGACCGTGGAAGAGGCTGTAGCCAGCTACACTCGCGACGCCGCGTACGCGTCCTTCGAGGAGAATTTCAAGGGTACCATCGCCTCGGGCAAGGCTGCGGACTTCGTCGTGCTGTCCGCGAACCCGTTCCAAGATCCCGATTGCCTGTCGTCCTTGAGCGTGCTGAAGACAATCGTCGGCGGGGAGGTCGTGTTCGACCGCTCCGACCGCATCAGGGACCGCCCGACAAGGAGTGCCTGAGAAGGCTCTTAGAATCTTCATGACGACGGTCTGTGGCCGACGAGGCGCCGCAATCCTAACAACGTTTAAGTAGGCTCGAATTCTACTGTTGCTGTCCCCTGAATTACCTTTCAGGGGAGCTTAGGAGAAGAAGGGGCGGAGTTACATGAAGGCTCTGATACTGGGAGCCTCTGGACAGATCGGTGCCTACACCGCGCAAGACATGATTGAGATGTGCGGTGTCAAGGACCTGGTCGTCTCGAGCAGAAAGATTGGGAACGTGAAGAAGGCGATGGGCGATCTCGACCTAACATCGAAGGTCAAGATGATGGAGATAGAAGCGAATGACACCAGCAAGGTTCTTCAGACGATCAAGAAGGAGAAGGTCGACGCGGTTGTGAACTGCGCGTGGTACCAGACGAACCTCGGGGTGATGGACGCGTGCCTGAAGGGCGGAGCGGCGTACACCGACCTTGGCGGTTTCTTCGACACCTGTTTGAGGCAGATAGGCCTACACAAGAAGTGGAAGGACGCCGGCTTGAATGCCACGATTGGCTTGGGTAGCACCCCCGGCATGACCAACATCGCCGGGGCCGCGGGCGCGAAACGTCTCGACAAGGTCGACGACATAGACATCGTGTGCGCGTGGGGCAATACGCTGCCCGTCAAGGAGGCGGGGTGGCCAGGCTACTCGATACGAACCGTGATGGACGAGTTCACGCAGGAATCGATGCAGTGGCTGAACGGGAAGCACGTGAAGCAGAAGATCCTGTCTGGGGAGAAGGAGGTAATCATGCCCGACCCGATCGGCAAGGTGAAGGCGTACTACATCAAGCACTCCGAGCCAGCGACCATGGGCAGGTACCTCGGCGCGAAGAACGTCACGTTCAGGATCGGCTTCCCGGCCCACGACATGGCTACCTTCATGACGTTGAGGGGCCTAGGCTTCGACAGCACGAGCCCGGTCAAGGCGGACCGTGCGGAGATATCACCGCTAGACTATCTCACGAAGATGTACCAGAACGCCATTGCGGACGGGAGAGGAGCCGAGCCGCCGAAGAAGAAGTTCGAGTTCGACATGTTCAGGATAGACTGCAGCGGCAAGAAGGACGGCATGCCCGCGATGGTGACCTACTTCATCGTGACGTGGAACGACCCCAAGCGCGGGATATCCTCAGCCAGGGATACGGCAGTGCCACCTGCGGTGGTCTCGCTTTGGCAGATGCAGGGCAAGATTGACGAACCCGGCGTGTTCCCTGCCGAGGCGACGGTCGACCCGGAGCCGTTCTTCAGGGAGCTCGGGAAGCGGAAGATAAACGTGGAAGAGCAGATCACGACATCGACCAAGTACTACTGATCCGTGAGCTGGTGTCCGCCCGCTGCGATAGCAGATCGTACTAGGCGTAGCGTAGGCTCTACTCGTCCGCCTTCTCCGCCGCCTGCTTCTTCTCGGGCTCGTCCATGAGGGACAGCCGCCTGGCCATCGCCACGGTGAAGTCCTCCACGTCGACCTCCACCTCCGAGCGGTCCACGGGTATCTCGTCCTGGACCGCGCACTTGAAGTGTATCTGGCATTTCGGGCAGAACATGAGCATCTTGTCGGCCCCTGTCTTCTTGGCCTCCTGGAGCCGGTCTATCTGCATCCTCTTCGTCTGGGCGTTGCAGTTGCTCCAGGCGCTCACGCCGCAGCAGACGGCCTTGTCCCTGGTCCTCTCCATCTCGAGGTACCCGCCACCCGAGAACGCCTCCGCGAGGGCTCTAGGACTGTCGTATATGCCGGAATGCCTTCCGAGCCTGCACGAGTCGTGGTAGGTGAACTTGAACGACGCGGGCGAGAAGTCCTCGGCCTTGAGCTGGCCATTGTCGATCAGTTCCTTGACGTAGTCCGCTATGTGCACCGTCTCGAATCCGAGGTCACCCATCAGGTCCTGGTAGTCCATGTTCACTGTCCTGAAGCATTCCGGGCACGTGAACACGACCTTCTTGGCCCCCGATTTCTTGATCAGCTCGATGTTGTACTCCATGAGCTTCTCGAAGCTCGCCTCGTCCCCTGTCCACATCAGGTCGTGCCCGCAGCATTTCTCATCGTTGCTGACCACGGGCACCACTCCCGCCTTGTTCATGATCCTCACGGCGCTCTCGCATATGTCCTGAAGCCTCAGCCCCTCGCGATCCTTGAAGATCGCGTCGTAGTGCGGGAGGCATCCGACGAAGTAGAACACGTCCCCCTTCTCCGCGATCTCCATGTCCTCCTTGACCCATCCGACCC
>DUGQ01000203.1 GCA_013331315.1 Thermoplasmata archaeon | reverse complement strand
CCGGGTTCTTGATCACCTTGCGCTCTTTCACGTCGTCACCTTTCTGATGATTCTATGAATAGGACGATACGCATATCACTATTAAGATGTTCGTATTAATGACTGCTCCGGACTCCTATGTCCACGCTGTCGCTCGCGGCGCAAGGAAGAGCGATGCTGGATGTTCACTCGTATGGGTCGACACCCCTAAGTATAACGGCGTACATTCTCTATTCACAGCCACAGGAGGGGGAAGGATATCTGGAGGAGTTAACGCGCGACTGCGACTTCCTGGAGCAATCATCATATCGATCGCGGTTGCGATCAGTGCCCTGAACGGAATCGTCCTTGCACAGGACGATGAGCCAACGAGGAGCGTCCTGAGAATCGGTTTCACGACAAAGGTCGACAGCATGAACCCCAACGTGGGGCTGGTCGACGCGGCGTATGTCTTCTACGGTCTGGTCTACGACACGCCCCAATGCCTTGATGAAGACTTGAACATCGTCAACAACCTCTGCGTAGACTCATACGTGGATCCCGACTACGAACCCTATGGGTCTGTGTGGACTTGGGAGCTAACTCAGAACGCCAAGTGGCATGACGGAGAGCGGTTCGACGCCGACGACGTGGTGTTCACAATCAACCTGAACGCAGACAACTACGCTCAGATGTGGGCGTATCAGCCGTACGCGTACTATATGGACTATGCCGAGAAGGTGGACGCCTACACCGTACGGGTCCACTACTACGACCGAGCGACAGACGAGCCTATCCCTGCCGCCTACGCCCGATTGGTATGCATACCCATGATGCCCGAGCATATGCTCGGCGAGTGGTCCGCGGCTGACATAGGTTTCGACTGGGAGGGCGTCTTCGAGGACAGTGACCCGCCGATCGTGGGAACAGGTCCGTTCATGGCGACCGACAGGATATACGCAGAGTTCCTGAAGGGGGACAAGCTCACCCTGGTCCGGAACCCTGACTATCACTGGGGCCCCGAAAGGGACCGTGAGGTCAGCTTCGACCAGCTTGAGCTGCACTTCTACGATGACACCACCGCTATGGCCTATGCGCTGGAGAACGGCGAACTCGACGTCGCCCAGTTCCCCCCGCAGGAATTCGTCTCGATCAGGGGCAAGGTGGAGAGCGGAGCGTTGAGCGACGTGGTAACGCACAACAGCCCCAAGTGCACCCAATACTGGAGCGAGGTCAACTTCAACATGAATAACGCGGGCCCCAACCCCTCTCGTCTGGACGTTGTCATAAGGCGAGCGTGCACAATGGCGACCGATCTGTCCTACATCAACGACAACTTCTACCTAGGGCTCGGGGAGCCAGGCACGACCCTGATTCCGCCGATCAACGAGGAATGGCACTACGAGCCCCCCGCCGAGGACATCTACGGGTACGACATGGCTGCTGCGAACCAGCTGCTGGAGGACAACGGATACAGGTACACTCCAGAATCGCCGAACGTGAGGGTAGCGACCGCTGACAGCGCCGCCGTCAAGGAAGGGTTCGTGGCAGAGGGCACGCAGCTGGTCTATGAACTCGCTGTCAGGCAGGAAGCCCCGGAGGAGAAGGACATCGCGCTGTACCTCGAGAGCGAATGGGCGAAGATAGGCGTCGACCTCGAGGTGCAGATCATGACCGAGGCCGCGCTGGGCGCGTTGACGTACGGCTACGCGTACGACATCACGATGTGGTACTGGAGCGCGGACGTTGACCCGATGTACATGCTGTTCTGCCAATCCAGGGTGTCTTGGAACGGCTGGAGTGACAACATGTACTACAACCCTGAGTACGAGCAGAACTTCACGAGCTCGGTTCGCGAGTTCGACGAGGAGGTCAGGAGGCAGTACGTCCACAACTGCCAGAAGATACACTACGAGGACGCGGTGTACGTCGTGATCAACTACGTCCATCAGACGTATGCCTGGAGGACGGACACCTTCAGCGGCTGGGGGGACTGGGAGCTGCATCCTGGAAGGAGCGTTGACAACTTCTGGACCGCGAACCCTCTCTACTTCGACCTCGAGTACATCGGCGAGAGCGAGATCAGCATCCCTTGGACCGGGATCGCGATCGGGCTAGGCGTGATCGCCGCTGTCGCTGTCGCCGCTGTCGTATTCACCTTGAAGAGGAAGGGTCGCAAGGGTGGAACGAAGAAGGAAGAAGCCTCGCCGTTCGGGGAACGGGATTGAGCCGGCGCCATCTACACTCTGCCACTCGCTGGCTAGTCGTCAGACTATGCAGGAGCGCTCCTCCTAGGGCGTGCCCGATTAGGATGCGAGCCTTTATATGTTAGATAAACCTAACATTATGTTAGATATATCTAATATAGGCTCGTGAGAACATGGATGAGAGAACAAGAGTCTGGGTGATGATGAGCATCGCCACGGCCGTGCTCCTGGCCGCCGCCCTGTTCATAGGCATAGTCGAGGAGCTCAGTGAGTGGGCGCTGGTCTCCATGACGATCATCGCGGCCATCGTCCTGCTGGCCCTGTTCTTCGTCATCAGGACGCTGAGGGAGCTCCGGACCGGTCTGCCTCTTGAGGACGAGAGGTCCAGATATCTCAGTTTGCGGGCGGGCTACCGCGCCTTCTATGTCAGCATGTACACAGTGCTCGGCCTCGCTTTCGTGACGATGCTGCTCGAGGGCTACGATGTGGTTCTGTCGGCCCCTGAGATACTGTTCGTGGTCGTGGCGATGATGGGCTCCCTGCATCTGGCGTTCAGCGCGTACTACAACACTAGAGGGAAGGCGTCAATCGAATGAAGACGAGGATCAAGGAGCTCAGGGCGAAGCACGGGCTGACTCAAGAGGACCTGGCGAGGAAGGTCGGCGTCCGCAGGGAGACAGTGCTCTTCATCGAGAAGGGCGAGTACAACCCGTCTCTGAGGCTCGCCCACAGTCTGGCGAAGGTCCTCGACACGACGATCGATGATCTCTTCACGTTCGACGACGAGTAGTCCGAGAGCAACGGTCCGGCCGCGTCGCGGTCAATACTCTATTACCGTTCCTTCCTGCGGAATCTCAGGAAACGCCAGGTACCAGTTCGTTTCTATCTTGACGAAGAGGAATGGCGCCTCCTCCGAGTAAGAGTCTCCTCCGTGATATGAGGTGAAGTTGGCCAGGATCGCGCAGCAGTCCTCCACGTTCACTGAGAATGTCGACTCCGTGAATTCCGCCATGTCGTCAAGCAGTTCCTGAAGATACGCGGAATCATCTCCGGTCAGAACCTGATACGAGTGGATCACCAACGTCACCGTACCGCTCTCTGCCCAGTAGACCTCAAGGTAAGTCATCTCGCTATCCTTCAGCTCGTCGTCCGCGAAGCACAGCACGGAGCATTCGACGAAGGCTCTGGCGTCTCCGTCATTCACGGCATTCACCATCGAGAGGAAAGCCTCCTCCGGCGTGTTCCCCTCTTCTTTCGCTATGAGATAGGTGTAGACCAGCACGCTCACGACGATTGCCGCAATGACGATTATGGCCAGTGTCAGGATGGCCTTTCCCCTGCCCTTTCCGGGCTTCTTCGACGGGGTAGGCCGGTACAATCGAAACTCCGATTCGGGTATCTCCACCTTCCTTCCGTATCTCGCGGTTGATGATGAGGTGCCTTCCTGATCTTGGCTCGTCTACACCACCTCCTCCGACTGACGAATCCACTGGAGAGTTTATGGATGTTGCCCCTGTCCTCTGCCAGATCACTGCTCCGTGGCCTCCGCCTGCCGGATCATCCACTTCACGACCGCGTCGCGAGCGATCAGGCTGACAGCTGCGACGGATACGCCCAAGCAGATCCCGATGACCACTAGCAGGCCACTTTCTGTGAGCAGTCCAAACAGAGCGACGCAGGCGGATAGTGACAACGAAGAGAACGCAATCTTGCGGTTGGTCCAAGGTGCCCATGCGTAGTTCATCTGGACCAGCTCAGACGGCCTCCAACCACAGGAGGCGCATGATATGCACTGCTTCCCGAAGACGACTCTTCCCCTGCAATCCGGGCATCTCAAGCGAACGCCTCCGTGTTTCCGAGAAGCGCTTTCCGGAGGGCCGTGGTTCATCCGCTAGTCCTCCCAGTGACTGCCGGAGGAGTCCGCGCCAGTATCTTCACGATGCGCCCGGAGTCTGCCCCGGCTCGTCGTCACCAATTTCTCGGCCTTCAGTATCTCGCTCATCGAAGGTTCGAGCAACATTCCGAGCACGAACAAGATTATTGCCAGAATCACGAGAGCCAAACCGACGTAGTACATCGTCTCTCCGGTGTCCGCATACGGCCATGTCTCCTGGTCGTAGTAGAGGTTCTGCCCCGCCACCATCAATAGTAGCCCGATAATCACCCAGGCGACCCCAAGAGTCCTGAACAACGCATTACCCACGCCAACGCCCCCGCTGTCATCCTCTCGATGGCCTTAATACCTTCCCTGAACGCGCAAGTCCGGGCAGCCATCGTCTTGGAGCTTTGCGGAATCGACGAGCCTCGACGTAAGAAGGAGTCGATGCCGAATGCGCCAGGAAGTCTTGGGGGTCAAGAGTGGGCCCAACCGGGTTTGTGTCCACCAGAATGACTGGCTCAGGCGATTCAGGTGCATGAGGGCCGTTTTATCGCGTCTTTGGAAGGCACCGGAAAGATGGTCCTAAACCCCTTTCTTCTCTTCACTTCCACATTGACTTTCCCTTATGATAGANNATAACCACTAGACCATGGGCCCTTTGATGGACCGTCTATGCCATCATTCGTTTTAAAGCATTCTTCATCCCACGGCCTTCGCGCCCGCGTCGTGACCATAGGAGAAGGCCTTCTTGTTCTCCTCGACCTTGCGCGGTATGCTCCGTCTGAGTGCCTCCTCGAAGTGCCTACGGTCAATGCCGGTCACCCCCGTCCCGGCGAGCGCTCCGACCATGACGACGTTCGAGGATATCGGCACACCAGCGTCTTCTGCCATGGCTCGGGAATCGACCATCAACACCCGGCTAGAGACCTTCCTGAGCGCTCCCTTGNNCAACGGGATCATCCTCTCCGTGGAGGCAATTATCATCGTCTTCTCCGAGGCCTTGCAGACGCCCCTCAAGGTTTCGAGGAGTTCGAAGGAAAGAATCACATCAGCCGCTCGATCGGGAATTAGCGGGCCAGAGACATCGCCTATTCTGGCCGTGCAGACCACCGACCCCCCTCTCTGCGCCATCCCATGCGTCTCGCTCAGGATGACCTTCTCATCAGCGAGGATCGCCGCCTCGCCGATGATCTTCGAGGCCGTGATGATGCCCTGTCCCCCCACGCCGACGAGGTATACGTCGACCATCACTCGACCTCCTTGATCGCGCCGTACGGGCACACTTGGGCGCACACGCCACAGCCTGCGCAGAGGGCATCATCTATCGTTTGAACCTTGTCTATGCTGGAGATTGCGGGGCACTGGAACTTCGCGNNACGCAGGTCCTGCACTTCTTGCACGCGTCCTGGTCTATGAAGTGCTTCCGGGATATCGCGCCCTTCTCGTCTCGCGACGCAATCAACGCGCACTCTCGTCTGGAGATGATCACGCTGACCTGTTCGTGTTCGAGCGCTTCTTTGATCGCATCAATCGTGCTCTGAACGTCGTACGGGTCGACGGTCTTCAGCCACTTCACGCCGCATCCGCGCACGACATCCTCCAGAGGAATCGGAAGCGTATCTGGATGACGCGGGTCCGGGGGGCTTCCCGGATGTGGTTGATGCCCGGTCATGGCAGTCGTTCTGTTGTCGAGGATCATGAGTAGGAATTTGTGACCCTGATGGACAGCGTTGATGAGGCTCGGGACTCCGGCGTGGAAGAATGTTGAATCGCCTATGAACGCAATCACCGGAAGGTCGTTCGTCCGCGCGAGTCCGCCTGCAGTCCCCACGCTCGAGCCCATGCACACGAGCAGGTCGGCAGCGCTGTACGGCGGCGCCACGCCGAGGGTGTAACACCCGATGTCGGTCGCGAACAACGCTTTCTTCCCGACAGCCTTGCTGACGGCGAAGTAGGTCGCACTATGAGGGCATCCAGCGCACAAGACTGGCGGCCTGACAGGAAGGTCAGATGGCACATCGCATGTAGCGGACATGCCGGTCTCCAGCGAGAGGGCTCTCGAGAGCCCTGTTGCGACGATCATCTCGTTGAATTCATGGACGCGTGGGAAGAAACCGTCGGTCTTCCCGATCACCATAGTATCCAGGCCGTTCTGCTGCGCAAGAGTGCGAACGGCGGTCTCGAGTATCGGCTCCAACTCCTCTACGATCACCACGGTCCTGTGGTCTCTGAGGAACGTGAGCACCGTTTCCTTTGGCAGGGGATAGGAGAAGCCTAGCTTCAGCAGGTCGGCGGGAATCGAAATTCTCTTGATGACATCCTCTACGTACGCAGCCGCAATCGAGGACGCCATGATGCCGACTTCTCGTCCACCCTCACCGATGACGAAGTTGAACTCTGAGCCCTCCGCGAAACGCTCGGCCTCCTTCAGTCTCTCCAGCAGGACGAGATGTCTCTCCCTGGCAACCGAGGGGACGGTCACGAATCTCCCAGGCTCTTTGACGAACTCGCCCTTCGCCGGTCCCTTCTTGATCTCCCCAACGGTCACGGGCGCGCGCGCATGCGCTATCCTGGTAGTCGTGCGCAGGATCACAGGCATCTCGAGCTCTTCGGATATCTCAAATGCTCTCCTCGTCATATCGAGGCATTCCTGCGGCGAGGAAGGCTCGAGTAGCGGAAACCCACCGAACAGGGCGTAGTACCTGTTGTCCTGTTCGTTCTGGCTCGAATGACATGATGGGTCATCCGCGGTCACTAGGACGAAGCCCCCCCGCGTCCCTGTGTATGCGAAGGTCATCAGTGCGTCCGCCGCGACGTTGACGCCCACGTGCTTCATGCACACCAGCGCTCTCACGCCCGACGCCGCCGCCCCGATGGCAACCTCTGTCGCTACCTTCTCGTTAACGGAGTACTCGAAGTACATCCCCGCGTCGTCGGCGACCTTCGCCAGGGTATCCCCAATCTCCGACGCGGGGGTCCCGGGGTAGGTGGTGGCCACTGAGACACCAGCTTCCAACGCGCCCCTCGCTATGGCCTCGTTGCCCAGCAGTAGAATAGTCGAGCCCCTCTCGGCGGACATGACCTTGTGCATGTGACCGTCAATAGAGGTTACGGCTGGAAAAACCTTTTCGACCGACCGCAGTCGAATACCTGCCGTTCTTCCCCGGGCCATTCCGGCCGAGCTCCCTCGCCCGGGGCGTTGCTGGCCAGAGCCCGATCATCTCAGAGCTAAAGGGGTATTATACTCTGGCTCTATTGACGGCCCGTTGACCGGGAGAACGGTAGCCGAGAAGATACTCGGCAGGGTTGGAGGTAATCCTGAGGCGAGGGCAGGCGATGTCCTAGAGGTCGAACCGGATGTCGTCATGTCTCACGAGAACACGTTCCTGGTGAACAAGACGCTCGAAGAGCTCGAGGTCAAGAGCCCGTGGGACCCCGAGAAGGTCGTCGTCGTCCTGGACCACCGTGCGCCGGCAAACAGCGTTCAGACTGCGAACGTCCACTCCAGGATACGCGGTCTGGTCAGGACGATGGGCATAGACAGGTTCTACGACGTGGGAGAGGGCATCTGTCATCAGCTGCTCGTGGAGAAGAAGCTCGCCAGGCCAGGGCAACTCGTGCTCGGCTCAGACTCGCACACGACCACCGTCGGCGCAGTGGGCGCCTTCGGCGCTGGCATAGGCGCGACAGAGATGGCGGGCGTCTGGGCGACCGGCAGGACTTGGCTCAAGGTCCCTGAGACGGTGCACGTGACGATGTCCGGGCATCTGCAGAGAGCGGTGTTCCCGAAAGACGTGGCCCTCTATCTCGTGTCCAAGCTGGGACCGTCAGGGGCGAACTACAAGTGTGTGGAATTCGGCGGCATCTTCCTGTTCGACATATCCATCTCCGGACGGATGGTCCTGTGCAACATGGCGGCGGAGATGGGCGCGAAGGCGGCCATAGCGCCCGCCGACTCGACCTTTGGCGCATGGTCTCCTGAGTGTTCTTCGGGAGACGGAAATTCATGCGTTCCTGACGAGGACGCGCGCTACGTCGACACGGTTGACCTTGTCGCCGAGGACATACCTCCGATGGTCGCCGGTCCTCATAGGGTCGAAGCGGGCAAGGGCGCAGATGAATTCGGTGACATCAGGATAGATCAGGCGTTCATCGGTTCGTGCACGAACGGCCGGCTCGAGGACCTCATTGCCGCGTCCTGGGTACTGAAGGGGAACAAGGTCGCACCCGGGTGCAGGCTGCTTGTTGCTCCGGCGTCCCGGTCAGTGCTCTCGGACGCACTCGACATGGGCGTGATACAGACCATACAGGCCGCTGGAGGGACGATCCTTCCGCCGGGGTGCGGCCCTTGCCTCGGAGGTCATCAGGGCGTGCTCGGACCCGGCGAGGTCTGCATATCATCCAGCAACCGCAACTTCAGGGGCAGGATGGGCTCGGACGAGGCGGAGATCTACCTGGGAAGCCCTGCAACTGTCGCGGCAAGTGCCGTCGAGGGCAAGATAGCAGATCCGAGGAGGTGGCTGAAGATTGACCTCTGAAGGCCGGGTCTGGAAGTTCGGGGACGACGTCAACACGGACCTGATAATCCCCGGCAGATACCTCGACAACTACGACCCTTCACATCTCGCCCGACACGCGATGGAAGGCGCCTGCAAGGAGTTCGCATCAGAGGTGAGGGCGGGCGACATCATCATTGCCGGTCACAACTTCGGCTGCGGTTCAAGTAGGGAGCAGGCAGCCATTGCGCTCAAGACTGCGGGCACTTCCGCGGTGATCGCATCATCTTTCGCGAGGATATTCTACAGGAACGCAGTCAATCTGGGAATGCCGGTTCTTGTATCGAGCGAGGCTGTACGAGTATTCTTAGACGGAGAACGTGTGTTGCTGGACATGGACAATCACCGCCTGTCTTCAGTGGACGGTACTAGGTCGACGCCTCTCGAAGAGATTCCAAAGAACGTGAGAGACATCCTCGAGAGCGGCGGCCTCATTCCTTACTTGAAGAGGAAGGCCGCTGACAAGCAGTGAGCCATGCAGCGTAGGAGCCTTTCACTCTTCAGTCTGTCTGGCAGGCCCGGACCCTTTTCGTCTTCGTGAGATCACGGAGAACAACGCAATGATGATCAAGATCGGGACCACCACGTCTCCGAACTCCGGGATCTTGTCGAAGTTGACCTCAATGTTCGCTGTTGAGTTCTGTGTCCACTGCCAACAGACCAGGTTTTCTGCAGAGGCCGAGTAGACTGATGTCAGGTGCTGCTTCGAATCGCCGGTCTGGCCGCTCAAGGTCACGAACGACCACGAGCCGCTGACGTTCTTCTTGCACACCACACTGTTGGCGTTGACATTTATCCAGAACGCGTACAGGTCGCCCGTCGACGTGTCGAGTGATACGGTCGGATACCTGTGGTTCACCGTGTCTGCGTCCTCATCTATCGTGGTAGCTGCCACCCACCCTGCGGTGGGATGTCGGTACCTGTACTGAATGTGCGGCTTCTCCGAGCCTCCATCCTTGGTCGCATCGCCGAACACGACGTGTAGGGTTCCGTCTCCGTCGACAACCGCTGAAGCAGGGGCGTTCTCCATGAATCCAAGCGCGCCTGAATCCGTGTAAATGTTCTCAGCTGATCCCCACGAACCGCTGGTGCATTTCCTGGCTTCCACTACGGAATCGTAGTTGTACACAGCGAAGACATCGCTGCCCAATCCGGAAGGGAGGATGGATCCTCTCAGGCCCGAGTTCGACGATGCTGACGCCAGCATGGTCCCAGACAAGGCCCACGACGAAGTGTCATTCGTGGCGGTGCTCTTGTACGCGGCGAGGTTGTATCTGGCGGGGTTGGACTGCGTCCCTTGGCTCGACAGGATCCAGAGGTATCCGTTCGTGTCCTTCGAAATGAAAGTGTTCTTCCCGGGCAGGTTGACGGCGGAGACCGTCAGGGTCTGTTGCCCCGACCAGGTTATGGCATGTGCACCTGGATTCACGCTCCCCTTCTGGATGTATATCAGCGTCGACTGCGTTGACCTGTCCCCGACGACGTAGACTTGATGTGTGCTCGCATCGTACCATAGAGACACGTCCATGACTCCAGATGTCGAGAACACCTGGCCACCGCTGTTCCAGGTTTCTCCTCCGTCCGAACTGTAGTGGTATATCGTGTCGGAACCGTCGAAGTGGAAGCTCCAGAAGTTGGTTCCGTCGTGGAACATCTTCCTCTGATACGACATCGAGGTCCCCTCCGAAGAGGACGAGGCCACCACCCAGTACTTCACCCCAAGCAGGGTGGTGTCGTTCGTCGCCCAATCCTCAGTACCTCTCCAATCGGTCGAGATTATGAGGAAGTCTAACGAGCTGGATACACCTATGGCGGCCGAGGAGACACCAATCTCCATGCTTGACCGGTCGATTGCCGTGTCTACAGGTGTCCCGACTTCGACCCAGTCGTTGGCCTGATACCTCAGCAGTGTGGAAGATGTGATTTCGCAGCAGAATCCAGATATCTCTATGAGGTAGTCCGCCCCGAGCGTGCTTTCGCCATTGGCGATTCTCAGTCCTGTGTCATTGGATCCGTCGCTGTTGATGTACACGCGCATGAAATCCTCAGCGGTTCTCCTTCCAGGCACGACCGTTCCTCCGCCAGTCCCTGACGGTTTGGAGCTCTCCTTGGGAATGTAGTCTCCTGAGCACATGTCGCCGCAGACGTTCACGTAGAAGAACGAGTCGATCGAATCGTTGTGTGCGCCCACTTCGCTTATGTCGACATCGGGATTCTCGATGGGCATCGGGTCGAAATCGGTGGAGGTCTTTCCCGTCCAGTCTGCGAAGGCGCCGTCAATCGAGATGGCGCTCGGGGCAATGCCAGCATAGGCCCTTACGCTCGCCATCACCAGGTGGACCTTCGAGAACGAGGATATGACGCCTCCTTCGGTGATAACGGCAGACACGAATTGTCCCGGTGTTGCGGCTGACNNTGTCTCACCCGGCTCTATCGAGAACTGCGATATTCCATCGGGATATGTGACGCCTACGAATTCTGGCGATACGGAATCAACAGTCCCGCCCTCTCCTTCGCATGTGAAGATCAGGCTCATTAGCGGTGCGGTCTCCGAGATTGCCAGTACGCCGTCTGATGCCACTTCAGCGACAGCTGCCGCTTCGACCACCAATAGACCCCCCTTGAGCGTGACCGGGTGGCTGAAGCATCCATTCATGTGTTGGTCCTTCGAGACCAGAAGGAACCTCGAACTTTCTTCAACCCCGAAGAACACCTCAGCCGTCGCCTCTAGCTCGTTTCCGTTCACAGCCGAGATCAGGGACGACACATACGCCCATTCGTTCCAATCCAGGAGGTCGTCCTGCGAATGATAGCTACGCACTGCCGATTGCATGACGGACCCGTTCCAGCCGTGCAGTTCCAACATGATGTCCGCTCCGATCTCGAGAATGTCGTAGCCTGTGGTCGCGGAGTCATCGAGGTCAATGAAGAGATAGAAGCTGTCGATTTCGTCGTTGGCCATCGTAGCTCCTTCAGTCACGATGTATACGTACAGGTCATCGCCGTCGAAATCTACCGCCCACTCAGTGACGTCTGTGCTTGGAGAGCCGGAAGAGGACGCAACGCCGAACGTGACCACATCGGTCCAGTCTTCGCCATCTCCATCCACGTCATATGGCGGGTTCTCCCTCATTCCTGCCATGTACGCAAACGCGGCAAATACTACGACGAGAGCTACGAGCAGCGCCATGAAGCGCCATTTCAGGAGGTGCTGATATCTGCCACGTCTTCCACCCTGCGAAGGAGGTCTGACCCCAGCTCCATTGAGGGCTCCCACTCCGTTTACGAGATCCCTGCCGTTCACGGCACCACTACCGTTGGTGCGTCCGTTCACCCTTCCTCTTCCGTTGACAATGCTTGCGCCATTGGTGAAGGACCTCCCGTTCACTCGTCCTACGCCGTTCGTTCTCCCTCGCCCGTTAACAGTTCCGATGCCGTTCGAAAGCCCTCTGGGCTCACTCGGGACTGCACGCGCGGGGGAAGTCGTTCTTCCAGGGCGCTTCAGTGCTGGCTTCGGTCTCACCACGACTTTCTTCGGGGCCGGTCGAGGGAGGGGCTCCTCCTCCAAGAAGCCCTCCTCTTCGAATTCCGCACCGCAGTTCGGACACGCGCTGACAGCGACACTTGACAGGGCGCCGCATTGCGGACACTTCGCGAGTTCATCCTCGTCTTCAGTTACACCGTCTGGCTCCGGCTCTTGCTCAGGCGCCACGTCATCAAATTCGGCGCCGCAGCTCGGACATACGGGATCGCGGATGCCTACGACGTTATTGCAGATTGGGCATACAGCCGATTCCTCCTCGCCGAAGATCTCCGCGTCCAGATACTCTTCGACTGAGCCACTCCTCCTTTCCAGTTCTACGAGTCGACGCTCCTCGCATTTCTCACACAGTGCACCGGGGGCTTTCAACGGCTCTGAGCAGACGGGGCACCGGGGTCCCATCTTCTCCAGGTCTGCAAGGCTGTCAAGTTCGTCGACTATCTGGGCGACGGCCTTGTCAAGGAGCCTGTCACTGACCTGGGCCGCCATCTTGTGGAATTTGACCTCGCAAGCAGGACAGGATTCCTCGGCGGGATTCACCGGACTGCCGCAGAAGGGGCACTCGAAAGCCGTGTCCTCAGAGAAATCCCGCCCACACCGAGGGCACGCGCTCTCTACTCCCGAGACTCTGAATCCACAGTAGGGGCATCCGAACATCTTCTTGATTTCTGGTGTCATTGTTGAGGGGGGGAGACGTTGAGTGATCCATCCAACACTCATCGTAGCATCGGTGTAACCACAGGCGTTCGGCGCAATATTGGGGTGTTATGCCAATATTCATCTTCGGGTTTATAAATAGACTGGCGGATTGGCTCTGCACTGCCTTCGGCGCGTCATCTCCCCCTACTCGAGTCGAATGGTCTCGGAGGAGCTGGATTCCTCGTCAAATGCAAGGTTCTAACCGTTCCAAGTCCCCACTTGTAAGTTGACGACTCTCTCCGGTATCAGAGACT
>DUGQ01000168.1:4776-5660 GCA_013331315.1 Thermoplasmata archaeon | reverse complement strand
ATAACAGCGTACCTGACACCTGCAACCTGACCTCCAATGATTCGTTCACGATATACGTCAATGTCGAGATTCCCATCTCCCCGATCGCCAGGACGGAGACCACCGTGCTGATGGCGTCTTCATACGCAGACCCGGCAGTGAACGATACGGCCACCCTGACAACTGAAACGGTGAGAGCGATCTACGACGCCCCTCACACGGATATCGGATATGATCAGGACTCGGACGGCGACTTCGACTACCTCGTCGTCAACGTGTCGCTGTATATTATGGAAGAGGAGAACTTCCACGTCTACTGCTATCTCTACACGGCCACGGGACAGTACATTCAGATGGTCTATGGCACCGACTGGCTGCCGTTGGGTTCGCAGGAGATTTCCGTCCAGTTCTTCGGCGAGTATATCTTCGCGGGCCTTGAGAACGGCACGCTGACCGTGATGTTCTACCTCTATGACTCTGATTGGGACTACCTCGGCTTCGACAGCCACACGACTTCATCGTACAACTACTCGGACTTTGATCCACCCGAAGCGATATTCTTCNNTGCCGTGGACGATGACTCAGACTCGCTGTACGACTACCTCATAATCGAGGTAGTCCTGCAGGTCTACGACGAGAGTGAGTACACGGTGGAGGCATACCTCGAGGATGACTGGGGAAATCCGGTATCGTACGCGGTGCGCACGGGAACTCTCGCTGCTGGCACGCACACATTCCAGCTCACGTTCCCAGGCTGGGAAATCAACACAGCGGCAATGGACGGACCGTACTACGCATCCCTGTACCTAGACAACCAGTATGGGACGAACATAGACTACGACAGTTATGAGACTGGTTTGTACACCAGGTCGGATTTCGAGGGGCTCCCGGTCATGTTCATGCCA
>DUGQ01000168.1:1729-4770 GCA_013331315.1 Thermoplasmata archaeon | reverse complement strand
ACGACATCGAGATCTTCGTAGAGGACTACTGGTCTGACGAATTCAGCCATATTCTCGATACGATCTATCTCGAATCAGGGATGACCGAGATATTCACTGTAACCTTGGATTCATACTCCATCCGCAGCAACGGAGTGAACGGGAGATTCTACCTGGACATGTACCTCTACAACGTATCGACGGCCTATGAGTACGACAGCGACTCCTACCAGACCCAGTACTACTGGCTCAGCGACTTCGACCCAATAGGCGCGTTCTTCGAGCCACCCTACACCGATTATGGCAAAGACGACGACTCTGACGGACAGTTCAACTGGCTCGTGGTAACGGTGCCAATCAACGCATCCTCGACGGGCTATTACGATCTCCTGGTGTACGTCTACAATCCGTACTACTGGTACGTCATGACCCTAGAAGAAGCGCTCTATATCGTCGAGAACACGGTCTACATGGCAACTGTCGAGATTGACTCGTATTCGATACGTGAGGAAGGCATCGATGGTGAGTGGTATCTGGAACTCTACATCTACGACTACTGGACGAGCACTCTGTACGATTATGATTCGTATACTACAGAGAGCTACTACGTCAGCCAGTTCGACCCTGTACCAGTGCAATTCGAACCACCTCATGCGGACTACGGCCTGGACACCGATTCTGACTCCTACGTCGACTATCTCGTCCTGGAAGTGATGTTCCTCTGCTATGAGTCCGGGCGGTACACATTCCACGCGGACTTGTATGATCCATGGGGCTCGTTCCTTACCTCGGCATATGTCACACGAGACTACAGCATCGGAGGGAGGATGGTCGAATTCGTATTCGATGGATGGATTGTCTGGTACAACGGCGTGAGCGGATGGTTCGAGGTGGCCCTCACCGTGGAGGATGCCGCAGGGACGACGCTAGACACGGACGTCCACTACTCGGACTACTATTACTACTGGTATGAATTCGAATCGTCACCAGCGGAGTTCTCGTCCCCCCATGACGATATCGCATTTGACGACGATGATGACGGCCAGTACGAGCACCTCATCGTCGCCGCAACCGTGGAGGTCTACATCGAGGGCGACTACATTGTCACAGGAACGCTCTATGACGATTGGGGATATGTCACAGATGTCGCTGGAAACGCCACTCACCTTCAGACCGGGACGAACTATGTGGAGCTATGGTTTGACGGATGGCTGATTGCATTGATGGGGGGCGATCCATGGTATGTGAGGCTTGTTCTCACCGACGTCCAAGGAACGGAGATGGATTCGGCCACGCACTCCCTCGCCGCCACGTACTGGAGAACTGATTTCGATGCTACCCTGCCGATGCTAGAGGCGGGGGGGGNNCGGGTTGAGCGCAAGGATGTTTGTGATGAACAACGAAACGCACCTGTTCGTCTGCATTGACGCAATCTTAGACCTGACGAACGAAGAGGACGACAGCGTCTCACTATCTTTCGACACGGACAACGACGGCATCATGACTGACTTCAAGGAAGACCAGTTCGTACTCACCTGGATGGGCTCATGGACGGATAGCCAACATCTCGTCTACGACAGCTGGTATTCGGATTGGACTGTGGATTGCCGTCCCTTCGACCCAGAACTCGCCTATCACGAAGGACTCGCTGGCGTTATCGGATTTGGGAGTTCTGAGGGATCTGGCACCACGCACAGAATCTATGAGCTGGCGATACCTCTCGCGCTGTTGGGCGCGACGCCCGGCGATCTCCTCGGCTTTGCGACTGCCAGTTCGGCCGGGCTTGGCGTTGCTGACAGCGACGACGACTCATACAGCGCGTGGCCGGCTCATTTCCTGAACGAACCTTCCCACGCTTCGTACGGAGACCTCCTGCTGTCACCTGAGAGGCCTATGACGGCTTTCGATATCGATGGCACCGAAGGAGACAATGGATGGTTTGTGTCGGACGTGGAGGTCTCGTTCTCCGCGAGCGGAGGCACCGGAGGCATGAACGCTACGTATCTCCGAGTGGAAGACGGCCCATGGGAGGAGTATGATGCCCCGATAGCCATCTCAGGAGACGGCGTTCACAGCATCCAGTACTACTCAGTGGACGTGTCGGGCGTCGAGGAACCAATCCGGACGTTGGAAGTGATGATCGACACAGAGAGCCCAGATACCTCTGCATCGGTGGAGGGCACGCTTGGCAACGATGGCTGGTACACGGCAGACGTCTCGGCCCTGTTCGAGACCATCGACGAGTCGTCGGGAGTACGCGCCATCATGGCGCGTCTTAACGGAGGGGCCTGGATGAACGTCTCCGAAGGCTTCATGGAGGTTACGGAGGATGGCGTCCATCAGCTCGAGTACTATGCGATAGATGTCGCGGGGCACGAGGAAGACGTCAAGTCGATGGAACTCAAGGTTGACCTCACCGCTCCTGTAACCGTGCCGTTCATCGAAGGATCGAAGGTGACACTGAACGTTACGGACAGCGGCAGTGGAGTATCCATCACGCTCTACCGGATTGACTATGGCGAATGGAAGACTTACGAAGGTCCGTTCGAGGTCAGAGGGAAGGGAAATCACACTGTGGAGTTCTTCTCCCGCGACGCCGCAGGCAACAACGAGACTGTCGTAAGCGTTATCGTCGAGGGAAGCGCCGGGATGACCATACTCGGGATGGACCTTTGGCTCGCTCTGCTGATATTCACCCTCCTCGTCGCGGCTANNAGACGCGACTTCAGGGAGATGCGGGCGAAGGAGTACCTCCCGGGAACAGGCAATATCCTCCCCCTACTGAGTAGGCCGCGCTTCGGCCGTGGATGACGCGACCGCACGGGCAATGCCGAACTCTGTAGTTCCTCGCCTGTCGACCGGATAGCACCAGACCTTGAAGCCTTCGGCATCTCGTTCAGTCAGTGATAACCACCCGCCAAGCGCTTAATATTGAATATGCAAATCGAAGCGGCATGACAGGAAGATGCTTGGCCGTTGTCCTGGCCTGCCTTGTCTCGGCGACCGCTCTGATCGGAATGAGCGACAACGCGGCTGCCGGGGGTGGAGACCACAACCACTAC
>DUGQ01000168.1:0-1683 GCA_013331315.1 Thermoplasmata archaeon | reverse complement strand
GCTGCCACACCAAACCCCGTTCCAACCTTAGCGCGGTTCCCTCTCTACGGGGGAATCTTATGCGATTTCTTCATCATCCCCCACACAGAGGTAGTGATTTTGACATAAGAAAGTGAGATAGAGGGGAAGCGACATCAGGGCAAGAGTCAAGGAGAAAGGAAGGAGGTGCCTATATGGCCGTTGCCAGGCTGAAGTTTCTCAACGAAGACGAGATAGACCTGATAGATCGGATGAGCATAGAATGCCTTGAGAGCATTGGAGTCAAGGTGAAGAGCGACGGCGTCCTGAGGATGCTTAAGGACGCAGGCGCCGAAGTCGACGAGAAGTCACAGGTTGCCCAGCTCCCGGAGGAAATGGTCCGAGGAGCCTTGAACACCGTACCTAGACAGCTCACGCTTCATGGAAGGGATAGCCGCAACGACATGAGGATTCCGGCGACCTCATGGCCCTACGTGGGAACGTCAGGCCTCGCAACCTTCGTAGTCGACATTGGGACAGGAGAGAAGCGCGACCCGACCGTCAAGGATATCGCGGACATCGTCAAGGTGGCGGACGCCCTCGACGGGGCCGACTACATCCAGACATCTCTCACCGCCATGGATATGCCGGAGCAGACCCACGGACTGCACGAACTATGGACGGCATTCCAGAACACGACGAAACATGTCCAAGGAGTGGAAATCTTCAATGCAGAGGACGCTCGGATGCAGGTCGAGCTCGGAGCGCTCGTTGCTGGCGGAAAGGACGAGCTGATGAAGAAGCCGCACTTCACCGTTATCCACTGCTCTATCGCGCCGCTCATGTTCGAGCGGGACGCTGTCGAGGCAATGGTGGAATTCGCCAAGGCGGGCGTTCCAATCACAACGATGTCCATGTCGTTGTCTGGAGGTACGGCACCTGTCACTCTTGCTGGAACCCTCGTGAATGCCAACTCCGAGAACCTTGCCAGCTTCGTGATCGCACAGACGGCGAACAATGGAGCAAGGACCATCTACTGCTCGTCGTCCACTCCGGTAGACATGAAGACGGGCATGATCCACTACCAGAGTGCCAACCAGCCGCTGATAGCCGCGGGACTTGCTCAAATGGCTCAGAGTTACGGACTGCCATGCATGGTAGGTGACTGGGGCCTGAACGACCTGCCTGAGCCCGGCTTCCCGCACACCTTCAGCGAAACCATGGGTATAGCGCTCAGCACGATGTCCGGCTCAGACATGCAAGGAGGGATAGGCTCGCTTGACAACGCTAAGGGTATGGCGTTGGAGCAAGAGGTGATCGACGCATATGTCTGGGAGAATGTGCGAATGCAGATGACCAGATTCGAGATCAGCGAGGCAACGGCCGCTCTTGACGTTATCAGACAGGTCGGTCACGGCAACACGTTTCTGACTAACATCCATACTGCGAGGAATTTCAAACGCGAGGTGATCCAGCGGGACACGAGCAAGGCCAGGTTCGAAAAGACTCAATCGTCAGAGATGGTGTCGGAGGCAAGGGAGATCGCACTGCATATCTTGAAGGATCATGAGGTGCCGTCGCTCGACAGATCTGTCTTGGAAGAGGGGGACAGACTCATTCGTGAACACGAGAAGAGACTTCTCAAGCCTTGATGCGCCTATGCATCGCACAACAACATGGCAGATGCAGCCATCAGGCGAATCTGCCGGCGGGGATTTTCTTTTT
>DUGQ01000080.1:2487-2719 GCA_013331315.1 Thermoplasmata archaeon | reverse complement strand
AGAACTCCATGACCTCCCAGTCGGATGTGCCCGCTCCGACGTCATCGCGCATCCTTATGCCGATCATTCGAGCATATCGGTCGACTATGCGTTTCACGTCAGGCCCTCCGTCAAGGTCGCTGACCTCGAGCTCGCCGTCCCTTATCTTGCCCGCGAACGAGCCTATGAGCGCGGGACCTTTGAACACCGCGAAGCGTCCGCTCTGTGGCATCAGGTCGCGGAAAGCAGCGCG
>DUGQ01000080.1:395-2427 GCA_013331315.1 Thermoplasmata archaeon | reverse complement strand
TGTCTCGCATTCTAAGATCGTGCCCGAGAAGCATCCCGAGTGTCTCCGCGTTCAGAATTCCGTACATGTCGAACATGCGTTGCAGAATGGTCAACCAAGCGCCGTCGCGCCCCAGCCGTCTCTTCTTCGCTACGACATAAGAGTGCGAGCTGTCGACGAACAGGTGCGAGTGGTGATACAGTTTCTTGATCGCCTCTACCGTCCTCTCAGGCCCTACTGGCGAGAGCGTCAGGAGCGTATCCTTCTTCGCTGCTCGCCTGTCCGCGACTATCCTGAGGACATACGCCTCGTCCTCAGTCAGCTCCCTCTGCCGGGCGGACCTGTAGAGACCTGCGTCTGCCGGCAGGCAGTAGCCTACCCTGTCAGGGACGAGATATCCTCTGATGACAGCGCCGCGCTTGTGNNGGCTTCCACACGAATAAGTGCCTCTACGTCCGACCGCAGGCCGCCATAGCGAGACAGTGCTTCGTCCATTGATTTCAGCCTGTCCTGCTCGTCCGGGTTCTGAGCGCTGAAGATGACCGACAGCACCTCCTCGAGGCTATGGCAGTCCGCCACGAGGCGGCCGTGAACCATCATGCCGTTAGACTCGCGGAATCCTCTCGAGAGGAACTCGGCTCTGACGTCCTCGTCGAGCGCATCTACTGGCTCGCCCAGGGCGCTCCTGACGCGGAGTATGTCGACTCCGAGCATGTTGTAGTAGTCCATGCCGCGCGCCAATGCCTCGATGGCTTCTCCCAGAAGCGCGACGTCCCTGAGCTGAATGTCGCGTACATCTACGGCGCCGGCCATCAGCCAGCTCTCGACCATGCCGACAAGCTCGTCGCCGCGGACGACTGGATATATCCATCCCTCGCCGTAGGTCGCGACGATCTCCGGCCATCTGTCGCTGAGGAATGGGTCGAAAAGGGAGAGTATCCTGACCGAGTCGTCGTCTTGGCCTCTTGTGCTATCTTCCAGCTCCTTCACATCGCCTGGGAGCATGAGCAGCTCTACCCTCTCCAGCCCCACCTTTATCGACACCGCACGCACCTCATCGAGCGCTGCCCGGGCGGCTCGTTCATCAACTCTCAAAGACGATGCGACCTGCGTAAGGCTCATCGGGCCGTGGCCTCTGAGCAGATGCTGGACCACCCTGGCGAGCGCGCCTTCCTTTGCGGGCTCGATGGTCGATAGCTTGTACACGTTGCGCGAGCTCCAGTGCTCCGCCTCGTCGAACTCCCGCAGAAGATAGCCCTTCCGGTCAAGGGAATCGAACGCGTCGCGCATCATTGCCGATGGCATGCCGATGTGTTCCGCTATGTCGAGGTATGTCCCTGTTCCAATATCCTTCAGGGCCTCGGCTATGGCGTTCTCCAGCTTGGTCATCCGCCCCTCCCGATACACCGACAGGTAGTACGGGGCGTCCTCCGCGAGGATATACCTGACCCTTCCTCGAACGAACCTGCCGAGAAGGATCTTTCCAGTCCGCCTCATCTCATAGAAGTCCTCTATGTCGAAGTCCCTGACCCTGTGCATCAGGTCGTACGTCATACCAGCGCTGCCGAACCGGTGGAAGTACTCTTCGATCGTCTCGACGGGGCCGAGCTGTCTTCTCCGCCTGTAGGCGTTCACGGCGTCCCAATCGAACACGCGCTCATCCCCCGAGGAGAGCTGGAGGTAATCCTTCACAAGCATGTACTCAGGGCGGTCGCCTGCTACGAATTGGCCCGAGACGACGGTATTGCTGGCTATCAGCCGGTCGAGCGTCAGCTTCGCTTCGTCCTCATGAAGACCCGTCTCGTATGCCAGATCCTCGAGCGACATCGGAGCATGATACAGTAGATGACGGGTGATGGCTTCTGACACGCAGGCTGACCGGTCATCCGCGGGCGTTGGTGACGTGGCATACACCGGGGCGACGCCCTTCATGCCGCTCCTGAAGACGAGGTTGGCCATCTCCAGCCTCTTGAGGCGCTCTCTTGCGTCTTTCTCTTCGAGGCGGGCCGCAGCAGCCAACGCGCGGACACCCATCTCTCTTCGGCGGAGCGTC
>DUGQ01000080.1:0-280 GCA_013331315.1 Thermoplasmata archaeon | reverse complement strand
TACACGCTCTCTCCCTTCTCCCTGAAGAGATTCATCGGACCGAGAGACCTGACGGCCTCGACCATATCCTTGGGCGAGTCGATCCTTGGACCCTTGCGTCTGAAGTGCTCGTCGACTGCATCCGAGTCGAACTTCCAGGTCGCCGTCGCATCCCTGCCCAGGGCACGCTCGACAACCTTCCTGTGCAGGTTCCGAAGAAGCATGCTCTTGTCCTCCATGAGCACGACGTCCGATACGCCCAGTAGGATGATGTTATGGGCGAATGGAGAGGGCACGGACG
>DUGQ01000054.1 GCA_013331315.1 Thermoplasmata archaeon | reverse complement strand
ATTCGACGAGGTCTTGGATTCAAAGGGCTTCAGGTCACGTTCGGACGCCATGAGGGAGGCTATCCGGTCGTTCGTTGACGAGGCGGATTGGGAGAGCTCTGATGGCGAGAACCAGCTCGTGATCACCACCGTGTACGACGAGCACGGGCCCAGAGGTGAGCTGTCCACCTTGCAGCACAGGTATGACGAGATACAGATGATGCTGCACCTCCACCTGGAGAAGGGTCAGTGCATGGAGCTCTTCATTGCCAGCGGGCCGAACTCCACCCTTCGGGAGATACTCGGCAAGATCCGAAGGATAAAGGGTGTGAGGTCGATAAGGTACATATCGACCTCCAGCGGGGTACGATGACGTTCACAGCCTCAGCATCTCGAGCGTGACCTCCGACGCGTACCATCCCGCCGTGAGCAGGTTGTACTGGATCAGGAAATCTCCCCAGGACGTTTCTGTGGCGAAGGAGATATCGGTGGTGTAGGTCTCCCAGTTGAACCTCCACTGCTCGTTGTTGAAGCCCCAGTATATGGACAGCCCCGTGCTGTCCGCCTTCGGCTCGGGGTTGTAGACATAGAGGACGGCCTGCTCCACGCAGTCCATCACCTTCTGCGTCGCGTCGACGAGCGCCGCGTCCTCNNTCTGTAGTCCATGAGGTAGTCAGGAAGTCCCTCCAACATCTTCTCCGTCCAGTCGTTGATGATCCCAATCCCTTCCGCGATCGCGCCGACATCGATCACGCCGAGTGTCGCGTACCAAGCCCATCCGATCTCGGAGTAGTACGCCTCCCATCCGTCAATCATGTCGAACGCCACTTCCACCGCCGTCTTCGTCGGTTCAAGGGCCACCGGTGTGAACATCATGTCGTAGGGGAAGCCGTTGCCCGCCACGAGCTCCTCGGAGGCGACCATGAGGTCGACGAGCCCGCTCACAGCAGCCTCGTAGGCCATCTCGATGCTTGCGCAGGAGCAAGCGTCGAACGCGATGATGTCTATCTGCACCCCAGCTGCGACAATCGCGTCGCGCATCTCAGAGGCAACTATCCTGTCTCCGCTCGTGTAGTCGTAGCAGAAGCCTCGCCAGGCGCTTCCGTGGTCCCAGGCTATGACCGCGAGGTTGTCGGACGGGAATCGCGTGCTGACATCCTCCAGGAACCACTGGAATGTCGCCCCGTCCCCGAAGTTCATCTCTGGCAGGGACTCCACCAAGAGCACGTCTGCCCCTTCGATTTCGACGATCTGNNCATCGGACAGCGCCCATTGGAGCGTCTCGTCGTCGGCGAAGTTCATTTCCTCAAGAGTCTCGACGGCCTCCCATTCTCCGCCTTCTATCTCGATTATCTGCGTTCCCTGTGTGCTCATGAGGTCCACATAGGCGACGAACTCAACACCGTCGCTCTCCGGCACGTTCAGAAGCATCGCCAGGCTCATACCGTCCCAGTACATTTCAAGGTCGTTGTCCGCGCAGACGTAGAGGGCGACGGTCCACGCACCCTCCTCAGCAACAGGCTTCCCGTTCTGCTTCCCTGAACTCGTTCCTGAGACGACAAGTACGCTCACTAGTATCACTGCAATCGCGGCACCGAGTGCACGCCGAAGTCTGATTTCAATCCCCCCGTAGTCAGTACCCACTTCGGTGACTGACCACAGGGAATCGACGGCCTAGTAGAAAACGATTGCTCAGCCGGCCCCGCTCATGATTGCGAAGGATGCACTTCTGTGGTCATCCGTCGGGGGGAAAGAAGATGAGAAGGGAGACGGTGTCTCCCGTTTGATATGGTTTTCCGGCTAGGAGTTGTAGTCCGCCAGGAAGTCGCCCCAGCCTGTGTCTATCGCGAAGGCGACCTCGGTCACGTATGCCGGACCGCTGTAGTCCCAGTCGCTGGTTAGTCCCCACCAGAGGGTCAGTCCCCTGCAGGCGGATGCCCAGTCCCCGTTCCAGTACGCTATCACGGACGAGTCGATCGCGGTCACCACGGCCGCTGTCGCAGCTCGGAGCGTGGCGTCCTTTATCTTGGAGTTCGCCAACAGTATGTCCCCGAGGTCTGCCATGTCCACGTGCTTGTTCGTCGCGTAGGCCACGTACACGTCCCTCACAGCTCTCTTGTACTCCTTCTCGTAGGCGGCGAGGTTCGCGTGCATGGACCCGCACCAGTCGACGAACGCGGAGGACTGTGCCCCGATGCTCTGGACGTCTGTCGCGGAGAGGCATATCGACTGTGCCCAGTTGAGTGGGTCGTAGTACTCCGCCCAACCATCGATCATGTCTGTGGCGACCTGGGTAGGCGTCCTCAGCGGGTCGTTGGCCACTGGCGTGAGCATCAGGTCATACGGATACCCGTTCATCGGGATCGTCTCCTCCGAGCCGACCAGTATGTCCACGTTGCCTGCGAGAGCCACCTGGTAGACGACCTCTATGGCCGCCATGTTGCACGCGTCGAACGCCAGGATGTCGACCTGGACTCCACAGTTCTCGAGCGCCGCCTGGAGCTCCGGCATGGTTATCTTGTCGCCTGAGGTCTGGTCGTTGCTGAAGTACCTCCACGCGTACCCGTGGTCCCACCCTATGATCATCAGGTTATCCGACGGATACAGGGTAGCCACCTCCGTGATGAACCACTGGAAAGTAGCTCCGTCTCCGTAGTTCTTCTCTTCGTAAGTGTCGACCAGCGTCACGTCGCCGCCGGATATCTCGTAGAGCACGGTCCCGTTCTGGGCGACCCAGTCCATCATCGCGACTATGTTGACGTCCGAGCTCGCGGGTATGTTCTCCAGCGCGGGTCGGCTATACTCGTCCCAGTACCTTTCCAGGTCGTTGTCTCCGTTCACATACAAGGCGATTGTCCAAGACGCTTCGCCCTCTCCTCTCGCGTTCATGGTCATAGCCAAGCTCGGCACGACCAGGAGAGAGGCCACCAAAACACCTAGACACAGCTTTGCTGCTTGTCCCCTCAGTTGTTCACCCCCGTGAGAAAGACTCTCGCTTGACGGTTGATAAGCTTCCTCACTGAGTCGGGGAATGGTCAACGGAGTATTAGAACATGATTTTCGACTGTCTGGCGTCGGTGCCTGCGAAGACATTCTTAGGCGACTTGACAAATGTTCAAATTATCCGGCGTCCGCTCGCAACTTCTGCCAAGCGAGCGCCCCGCAATCGATTCCCGCTGGCCAATTCTCCCGCCAACGGACGAACTCCGTTGTGATAGGGACAACAGCTATAAGTCACAGGGGTGATGGGTTTCCGAGGTGGCGAAATGATGGACGTGTCAAAGTTGAACGGAGTGAAAGTGATAACTGCCGACTCATACACCTTGGGAGAGGTAGAAGGCGTGAACGTCGATACGAGGAACTGGAGGGTAACGCATACCAAGATCGGCCTGACGGACGACGCCACGCGTGAACTTGGCTACTCCAAGCCGCTCCTGGGCTCCGTCAAGATATGCCTTCCAGTGGATTTCGTCTCTGGTTACGGCGACGTGGTTACTTTGAAGAAATCCCTCTTGGAGCTCAAGGGAACGGACGAGTGCAAGGTCAAACGCTGACAGCTGTCGATGGGCCGCTCAGGACATCTCTGTGAGAAGCAACGCCGGCGCGAAGAGTGAGATGGTGCTCCCGCCGGGATTTGAACCCGGGTATCGAGCTATCACCGGTCGGGCTCGGACCCGTCCGCGAGAGGCTCGAATGATTGGCCGGACTACACTACGGGAGCCTGGTTGGACCATCCAAATCCAGAAGCTTTACATAAACGTTTGGGAACACCCTCTCGACCATCCAGAAGCGAGTCCCACCCACCGTCTCGGTTCAGGCGGGGCGCCGTCCTCTCCATAGGTCCTGTGAGAGGATTGATGTGATCATCCCCTAGAAGTCCTCATCGCCTTCTCGCCAGTCCAGTCCCGGCGTCCTGAGCCCTATCTTGACCGTCGGCGGGAACTTGCGCTTATGGGACGACGATCTGACCATCTTGGCCACTCTCTCAATCTCGCTCTCTGAGATCCCTGTGCGTTGACTAGCCGCCTTGACGTCCAACGCGAGCTCGATGCTCATTAGCACGGAATCCAGGTCTTCGTACTTCATGCCGATCTCGTTCTCGTCGGTCTGTCCTGGCCATAGGCCCGCAGTCGGAACCTTCTGGACGATCTTCTCGGGGATTCCAAGCGCGACCGCCAGCTGTCGGACCTGCGTCTTGTACAAGTCCCCGATGGGCTCCAGATCGGCTCCCCCGTCTCCGTACTTCGTGAAATACCCGATCAGGAGCTCGCTCTTGTTGCTCGTCCCGAGCACCAACCTGCCCTCCGTTGCAGCGTAGTGGTAGAGAAGAATCATCCTGACTCGCGCCTTGATGTTGGCGAGGGATTTCTGATCGGCCCGGTCGGTGATGGCAGCGGTCAGTGCCTGGACCACTCCGGATATGTCTATCACCCGGTACTCCACGCCGACGCCCTTGCATAGCTCGACGGCGTCCTGAGTGTCCTCCTCTGAGGAATCCTCCTCAGGCAGCACCAACGCCATGACCTTCTCGGGGCCTATCGCATTCGCGGCCAGTCGCAGCACGACGGCAGAGTCTATGCCCCCGCTTACGCCGAGCACGAATCCTGTGGCACCGATCTTCCTGAGTTTCTCAGCCAGGAAATGCTCGATGACCTTCTCCGTTCCTGCCTTCAGAGAGGGCGTGTTCATCGGCGTTGGGATGGTTTGGTCTGGATATATCCGTTATGGTCGGTGGGCGTGCCCAGTCGGAGCCCAATCATAATCTACGGGGAAAGCCGTCAGAGTAGCGATGGACCGCAAGAAGATCACGCTGGCGCAGGTCTCCTGCCAACTTCATGACAAGGAGGCAAACCTCGAGAGGATGCGCGCTGTGGTCAAGGGAACACCGGGCGACATCGTCGTGTTTCCAGAGTTGAACGTAACTGGCTACATGCCCAGAGACGACCTCTTCAAGCTGGCAGAACCTATGAACGGTCCCACGATGAAGACGGTCGTCGAGCTTGCGAGCGAATCCCAGAAGGACATAATCTTCGGGATGCCAGTGGAGGACGAGAGGGCGCCTGGTCATCTCTTCAACTCGGCCCTTGTCGCGACTGGCGACGGAGGCCTTTTCAGGTACGACAAGATGTATCTGCCGAACTTCGGCCCCTTCGAGGAGCGCATATTCTTCGCCGGCGGCAGGACCGCGGTCGTAGTGCCTGGTATGCACGCGAAGATCGGCCTCACCGTGTGTTATGACATCTTCTTCCCTGAGCTTGCGAAGCTGGAGTCGATGATGGGCGCCCAGGTCCTGGTTAACCTTTCTGCGTCGCCCACCACCTCGAGGCAAAGCTTCGACATGGTCCTCCCGGCCCGAGCGGTCGAGAACGGAGTATTCATGGTATTCCTGAACATGGTCGGCGTCCACGGGAGCCTGGTGTTCAGTGGGGGAAGCCGGGTCCTCAACCCTCGCGGCGAGGCCGTTGCCGAGGCCCACGACCTCAAGGAACAGGTGGTCGAAGCTGATATAGATCTGGACGAGGTCGCCCTTGCTCGCAGATTCCGTCCCCTCGCGAGGGACGTGCGGCCTGAAGTCCTCAAGGCCCTTGAGTCGATGCTTATGGTCCGCTCGGCCAGCGATGGTCCCTGAGTCCGTCTGTCTCATCTGCCTCGGACGTTGGAGGCGGCTCTGATGGAATCGGATATTCTTAAATACAAACACCATTCTGGAGGTATCCGAGCTGAGGTAGCCCAGCCCGGTAAGGCGCGAGCCTGGAGCCCTGATCATTCAGGCCAGGTAGCTCGTGGCGCTCTGCGCCTCGGGAGTTCGAATCTCCCCCTCAGCGCCTCCTCTTGTTTCTGTGCGGCGATTCAGTAAAATACCCTCCGGACGATGGTCATAAGGTTCGACCTGAAGGATTCGGAGAATCATGCCGAAAGTCACCACGAGATTGTTGTTGGTGGACGACGAACCAGAGTTCATCGACCTCCTGAAGTTCCTCCTCGAAAGGGAGGGGAGCTTCGCGGTAGACTCAGCACAGGATGTGCGGTCCGCCCTCGAGAGACTCGAGGGGGAGGACTACGATGCCGTGATCTCAGACTACCAGATGCCAGAGATGGACGGTCTCGACTTTCTGAAGATCGTGAAAGCCAGGGGCGAAGACATCCCCTTCATCCTCCTCACGGGAAAGGGCAGGGAAGACGTGGCGGTGGAGGCTTTGAACCTCGGAGCGGACTTCTACGTCCAGAAGCACGGAGACTCCAAATCAATGCATGCCGAGCTCGCGAACGCCGTGAGGCAGGCTGTTGCGAAGAGGAACGCCCTCGAGTCTCTGAAGACAAGTGAGAAGACCTACCGCCAGTTGATTGAGCTTGCTCAGGATGGGATATGGGTGATTGATGACGTGGGAGTGACCCAGCTCGTGAATCCCCGAATGGCCGATATGCTCGGATACTCCAGGGACGAGATGCTGGGCCGGACCTTCTTCGAGTTCATGGACAAGGAACAGTTGGAGCTGGCAGAGGAGTACTTCAAGCGACGAATGAACGGCGTGTCGGAACATCACGAGTTCTCATTCGTCAGGAAGGACGGCTCGGTCCTCCACGCCCTCCTGGGGGCCAGTCCCGTAACGGACGTCGACGGAGACGTGGTCGGCGGGATCGCGGTCGTAACGGACATCTCGAACCGAGTCGAGACTGAAGAGGCGATTCGAAGGGAGCGAGATGCTGCCAAGAGATACCTCGATATCGCGCGGGTGATCATCCTAGCCATCGACTCAGGCGGCAAGGTGACTCTGATAAACAAGAGAGGTTGCGAGATCCTCGGGTATCCCGAGGAAGAGGTCGTCGGCGAGGACTGGTTCGAGAGATTCATACCAGAGAGGAACAGAGCGGAGATTCGCGCGATCTTCTCGAAGGTCGTTTCGAAGGAGATGCCTTTCAAGGAGACCTTCGTCAACACGGTCGTGACGAAGTCAGGTGAGGAGCGCTTGATACGGTGGCACAATGTCGCGCTGACCAACGAGGCGGGAGAAGTCGCACAGACGCTCAGTTCGGGGGAGGACATCACGGAGGCCAACCTCGCCGAACGCAGGTTGCAGAGAACCCTGGATGAGAGCGAGGCAGTGGCGCGGCTCTCGACAATGCTGATATCGCCAACCATGTCCGTTTCGGAGGTGTCCAGAATAGTCTTGAAGTTCGCGTTGTCCCTCACTGACAGCGAACACGGGTTCGTCTCGTCGATCGACCCTGTGACCAAGAGCGTCATCAGCCACACTATCACGGGAATGATGGATGTGGGCTCCTCCAGTGCTGGCGCGAAGGACGCTGGAGTGGAGTTCCAGATAGGCGAGGACGGTCGATACCCGAGCCTCTGGGGCGTCGCCCTGAACACGAGGAAACCTTACTTCACCAACTCCCCGTCAGAAAGCGATGCCTCCACCGGAGTCCCCAGAGGGCACGTCCCGCTCCAAAACTTTCTCTCGGTGCCTGTCATCTACGGCGACGAACTGGTCGGCCTGATCGCGGTGTCCAACTCATCAAGGAACTACGACAAGGACGACATCGACATCGTCGTGAGGCTCGCTGGCGTATACGCGGTCGCCCTCCAACGCGAGAAGGACATTGCCGCCCTCGTGATGATACAGAGCCGCTTCAGGTCCTTCATGGATCACAGCTCCGCGGTGACCTACATGAAGGACGTCGACGGACGGTACGTCTTCGCGAACGAGGAATACGAGCGGCTACTGGGCCTTGACGAAGAGCAGATACTCGGCAAGACAGATGGCGACCTCTGGCCCGTCAGTACCGCCCGTCAGTTCCGGGACAACGATAGGAAGGTCCTATCCTCCAGAGAGGCGGGGAAGTTCATCGAGGTCGTCCCAAAGGAGGGATCGGTTCACGAGTACCTGTCATTCAAGTTCCCCATCGCTGATTCGAAGGGCGAGTTCTCGCTCCTCGGGGGCGTTTCCGCCGACATAACCGATCTCAGGAAGTTCGAGACAGCTCTCGACCTCGCCAACCGGAAGCTGCGGATACTCGGGAACCTGACACGTCACGATTCCATCAACCAGCTCTCCGTGATTCGCGGATGGCTTGAACTGGCCGAGAAGGAGATTGGCGAGGCAGACGCCTCCGGATACTTGGGCAAGATCAGCAAGACTCTCGACGTTCTTGAGCGGCAGCTGGAGTTCGCGGGGGAGTATGAGCACATCGGAGTGGACGAACATCAATGGATCGACCTCAAGAGCGTCTGCGACAGGGAATGGTCCGAGTTCGGGACGAAGGACATCCGACTCGAGTGCCTGTGCGAGGGGGTCGAAGTCCACGTGGATCCGATGTTCAGCAAGGTCGTCAGGAATCTGATTGACAACACCTTGAGGCACGGTGGGAAGATCGGTCGGGTGGAATTGGTTTGCGAGGAGAGGCCCGACGGTCTGCTGCTGGTTTACACGGATGACGGCGTCGGCATACCGCCGGCGGCGAAGGAAGAGATATTCGAGAGGGGCTACGGATCCAACACGGGGCTTGGCCTCTACATGGTGCGCGAGCTGCTGAGTATCGGTGGCATATCGATCAGAGAGACTGGCGAACCTGGCGCCGGAGCCCGCTTCGAGATGCTGTTCCCCGAGGGGAAGTACAGACGCTCTAGGGCGACCGACGAGGGCTAACGGTTTATATCCGCCTCGGTCTACGATGTCTCGATGGGCGAAGTAGATGGCAAGTCGAGGGGCCAGGTTCGATCGCTTTCATCGGTGTCGCGGCAGCGTGTGCTCGAGGCCGAGATATCATGGATCTCAAGCCTCGTCCTCTTCTTCTGCACTGTCTACGTCGTTCTGAAGTTCGACGTCCTCTGGATATTCTTCGGCATCGCGGCCCTGTCGCTGTACGTTCTGCCGATAGTCACGATGCGAGATCCATTCAAAGCCCTTCCTTGGGAGATGACGATGCTGCTCTCATCCCCTCTTCTGCTTCACATATCCGAAGGCTCGCGCATGATGAGCGAACGGTTCGCGTGGTGGGACGACGTCACCTCGCTCGCCTTCGCCTTCTCGTTGTCAACGATCGGCTTCTTGTTGACAGTCGAGCTCCAGATGTACACGAATGTCCGGATGAACAGGGCGTTCGCCTCGTTCTTCGTGGTGATGTTCACCTTGTCGATGTCTGGCTTCTGGATGCTGGGTGAATACATCGGTGACGAGCTATACGGGACCTCGAACCTCGTCTCTAATCACGACGTGATGAGCCAGCTTCTATGGATTCTGATGGGCGGCATACTCATGGCGTTCCTGTACGCCGCATACATCAGGGCGATGTCCGAGCGGCGCAGGCGGGTCATCGGCCTGTTACACATATGGGAGGTGCATGAGTGAAGGAGAGGCTCAAGCTCGCCTCTCGGGCGATGCAGGCAGGAATGGTCGGCCTCGCCCTGTCAGCCCCGTTCACGGGCGACTACACGTATGTCCCCGCGGCCGTCGTGGCTTTGCTCATAAGCGTCCTCCCAACCCTGATCAGAAGGGACCTGAAGCTGGTCCTGCCAGTCGAGTTGAACTTCTGGATCGTGCTGGCGCTCTTCGTCCACATAGTGGGTAGCTTCTCCGGGTTATACGACAACCTGCCAGGGTGGGATCATCTCACTCACGCGATGTCCGCCTCTCTGGTGGCCGCCTTGGGTTTTGTCGTTGTCGTGGCGATCGACAAGTACGCAGAGAGCATCTATCTGCCGCCGGCCTTCCTCGGGCTGTTCATAGTGATGTTCACGATGGCGATAGGTGTCATCTGGGAGCTGATGGAGTTCATCGTCGACGAGGCCACCGGTAGCCTTCTTCAGTACTCGTTGTCCGATACGATGCTCGACCTGGTGTTCGACACGATGGGAGGGCTGCTGGTCGCCTCCGCAGGATCATACTACCTCACTCACACGTCGGTCGACCACTTCGTAGACTCACTCAACGTCGGGACGGCCAAGGAGAAGGTGGAGAAGTTCATGGAGCGCAGGTCGAGAGACGGTTAGGTCAGAGCCGCTCTGACAGACGCGCCACGACCTTCTCATGGTCCTCACGCGTGTTGATGTTCGTGAAGTGGTCCAGTTCAGGGTCCAGAGTCCTTATCTCGTCCTCCTCGACGATGACGAGGTCCAGAGGAGCGTAGGCGTCCTTCGGCCTCCTCCGTCCATTCGCCTTGGCCTCCTCGAAGGCAGAGAGGCTGGTATCTCTCCTGTACGACGCGTGCAGAGGTTCAAGATACCCCCTTATGCGAGGAACCGCCCCGTCCCTGCCCCGCCCGCGCTCGTACAGCAATCTGCACACATCCGCTCTGATCAGGGGGGTGTCACAAGGACTGACGATGACATAATCGCCTCTCGCGACGCTCAACGCCGTCGTCAACCCCTCAAGAGGCCCGACGCCGCTCAGCCTGTCCTCAACCACCACGACGTCCTCCCCGAGAAGGGCACGGTACTCTTCGCCCATCCCTTGGGCAACTGAGATGACGACCTCGTCCGCAACCGAGCGCAAGGTCTTCACGACGACGCCCGCCATTGGGCCAGAGACGAGCCTGACCAACCCCTTCTCGCGACCGAACCGTCTGCCCCTCCCTCCTGAGAGCACAACCCCCGTGAGCATCTTCCCGGAGAAGCTGGTAGGCATTCATCAACTTTGCCGACCACCCCTGGAGTCTCGCCCTCGATTTGGCCAAAAAGGTTATAATGGCCGACCATTTTCGAGCACATGCTGGAGAGTGCGATGCCGAAGATCACGATGGCCCAGGGAGCCGGTGGGGAGCGCATGCAGGAGTTCATCCGAGAGTTCGTGCTCAAGGAGATAGAGCACGATTTCGGTGAGGTCCCACTCGGGGCCTTGGACGATGCCGCCGTGATCGAGGACATCGTGTTCACGACCGACTCTTACACGGTGAAGCCCCTGTTCTTCCCTGGAGGAGACATTGGAACCCTTGCCGTCGCAGGGACAGTGAACGATGTGTCCGTCATGGGCGCAAGACCATTCGCGTTGTCGTGCGGCATGATCATAGAGGAGGGCTTCTCCAAGGAAGACCTTCATCGGATAATGAGCAGCATGAACCGGACGTCGAAGTCGGCTGGTGTCAGGATAGTCACCGGAGACACCAAGGTGGTCGAGAAGGGAGCAGCCGACCAGCTCTTCATCAACACGAGCGGTATCGGCAGACGCTCTGAGTACCTTGACTCGAACGTCGAACGGGTTCGGAAGGCACGCGAGTTCAGGTGGAACTGGCCGAACGACTCGGCCTTGGCGGACGGTGATGCGCTCATAATCTCAGGTTCGATAGGCAACCACGGGGTCGCACTGCTCTCGTTCAGGGAGGGCTACGGCTTCGAAACGGAGCTGGAGACGGACGCCGCCCCCCTGAACCACCTCATCGAGGCGGCTATCCGCGTCGGCGGCGTCACGGCGATGAAGGACCCGACTAGGGGCGGCGTCGCCAACTTGTTGAACGAGTGGGCCGAGAAATCGGGCGTTGGCTTGGTGGTGCGCGAGGAGGACCTGCCCATAGACGAGCCTGTCATCGCGGCCTGCGAGATGCTGGGAATTGACCCACTTGAGATAGGCAACGAGGGCAAGGTGGTCCTCTCCGTGGTCCCGGAGGCGGCCGAGGAGGTCCTGGCCGCCGTCAGGTCCCTCCCTGAGGGGAAGAACGCGAGGATAATCGGACGCGCCTCGAGGGAGGTCGAGGGCGTGTTGCTTGAGACCCACACTGGCGGGAGACGCCTTATAGAGCCACCGGTCGGCGACCCTGTGCCCAGGATTTGCTGACCGCGTCCGGGCGCCTAATCGCTCGGCGATATGAACTCGGAGATTATCCTCTCCACGATCGACGGGACGGCAGCCGCGACTTCAGGTGTCAGGCTCTCACTGACGTTGACGACTTCCTTGGCCTCTATCGCCACGAAGAACACTTTCTTTGGCATCTTGTCGGGCACGACCTTTCTTCCCATCGCCAGCGCGGTGGCGATGTTGATACCGTGCGGGGACGATCCGTGAATGGTCCTCTCGAACGCGTCCTCCTCGAGGACATGGAACTCCCCTGGAACCGCTTTGCCGGTGACTATCGCGTCCACGATTATCACGCGGTCGTAGCCGATGACCATGTCGAGGAGCTCCAGCCCGCTCGCCGGGAGTTCCTCGACCTCCACTCCCTCCAGCGCCAGGGCCTTCAACCTCCTCGCGACGTGTATGCCCACCCCGTCGTCCGAGAGTATCGGGTTCCCGACGCCCACCACGAGCGTCTTCGGACGTCGCTCAACCCCTGACATGTTCACGGAAACGCCCCCTATGGCACCGAAATCGTGGAAAAACGCGTTGTCGAGGGGGGAGATCCCCCTCGTAAGGCAGTTCTCAGAAGTTTCTCATCGTCTTGACCAGGGCCCCGTCCTTCTTCCTGACGTTGAGCTCGAGCGCCGGCCCGCCGTTGAGCGCGTGCGTCCCACAGGAGTTGCACGGGTCGTAGCACCTGAACGCCATCTCCACCTTGTTCAGCAGGCCTGGCGAGACCTCGCCGTTCTTGATCAGGGCCTTGGCGGCCTGGTTGACGCTGGTGTTGATCGCGGCGTAGTTGTTGGTCGTCGCGACGATCATGTTGATGCTCTTGCAGAGGCCGTCCTTGTCCGACTTGTAGTGGTGTATCAGGGTGCCCCTGGGCGCCTCGCAGATGCCCACGCCCTCGTCTGGCTCCTTGAACTCGCCCCTGATGTCGTCGCTCGTTATGCTCTTGTCGCTGGCCAGCTCGAGCATCCTCTCGGCTGCGTATACGAGCTCTATCACCCGCGCCCAGTGGAACGCCAGGGTGTGGTGCACTGGCCCCGCCACGCCGAGGTCCTTGAATGTCTTCTTCCAGGCCTCGTACTCCGCCTGGGCGAGTGGCGTGGTGTAGCCCTCGCACACGTTGATCCTCCCGAGCGGTCCGACACGGTATATTCCGCTGGACGCGCCGTCGACGAAGCCTTTCCATCCGATCTGCTTGAGGTGCGGCATCTTCATGTAGGTCCACGGCTCGACGTGCTCGGC
>DUGQ01000161.1 GCA_013331315.1 Thermoplasmata archaeon | reverse complement strand
GGCAAGCGCGACAGGGGCGAAGCTGCTCGTGAATAGCGACCTTCATGGACCGAGGGACCTGAGCACAATGGCCTCGGCCACGTCCGTCGCCAGGGGCGCGGGGCTGGACTCAGAGACTGTCCGCGAAGGGCTCGTCACCAACTCGGAGGCCCTTCTGCGCAAGCTGAAGCGACTATGACAGCCGCTTATTATCTTCAGGCCGATGGCTTAATAACACTCAAATAGCTCGAACCGCCTGACACCACAATATGATAGTCAGCTTGTCGATTCCGAAGGAGCTGCTGGACCGATTCGACGAGGTCCTGACGTCAAAGGGCTTCAACTCCCGGTCTGACGGCATGAGGGAGGCCATACGGTCCTTCGTCGATGAGGCCGAGTGGGAGCGCTCGGACGGTGACAATCAGCTGGTGATCACGGCCATCTACGACGAGCATGGGCCGAGGGGGGAGCTGTCGGTGCTGCAGCACCGATACGAGGAGATTCAGATGATGCTGCACCTGCACCTCGAACGCGGGCAATGCATGGAACTGATCATCGCAAGGGGCCCTAACTCGATCCTTAGGGAGATACTGCGCAAGGTGCGCAAGATAAGGGGCGTCCGCTCGATACGCTTCATATCGACATCGAGGCCCGTCGGCTGAGCCTGAAGTTGACGCTGGTTGCGTCCTACTTCATCGGGAACCAGCCGCACGTAAGGGAGTTATACTCGTACAGGAAGTCTCCCCAGACGGTCTCCGTCGCGAAGGGAACGTTGGTCATGTAATCCAGCCAGTAGTACCTCCACTCCCAGTTGTGATATGCCCAGTACATCGACACGCCGCCGCAATCCTCCTTCGCCTCCGGATTGTACATCGCGATTACGGCGTTCGATACGCACTGCATCATGTTCTCCGTCGCCTCGACGAACTCTGTATCTCCGGCGATGGACGGGCTCGATATGAGATGTCTGCCCAGGTCCACCATGTCGACCTGGTAGTGCGATATGCAAGAAACCCACTCGCAGTCTCTGAGCGCCATCCTATAGTCGTATCTGTATGATTCAAGCCTGTCCAGCATGACTTCTGTCCATTCGCCGATGACATCGACGTTGTCGTGTATTGCGCCCGCGTCGATTGCGCTCAGGGTCGCATACCATCCCCATGTGATCTCAGAGTAGTACGCTTCCCAACCATTGATCATATCGGTGGCGACCTCCACTGGCGTTCTGCTGCTGTCCTCGGCGAGAGGAGCGAACATGAGGTCGTACGGGAATCCGTCGCCGGCGACGAGTTCCTCCGACCCAACAACTATGTCGACAAGGCCAGTTGTTGCGGCCGAGTAGATAGTCTCCACGCTCGCCATGGCGCATGCATCGAATCCTATGATGTCGATTTGAACCTGTGCTCCAACGATCGCATCGTACAGCTCATCGAGATACATCCAGTCGTCCGACGTGTAGTCCCCACAGAAGCCATTCCAGGCGCTGCCATGGTCCCATGCAATCATGGCGAAGTACTCCGATGGGAATCGCGTCGCAACATCCGATAGCGCCCACTCAAGGGTCTCTGCATCTGCGAAGTTCTTCTCTTCCAGGGTCTCGATGATCTGCCATTCACCGCCGTCAATCTCGATGATCTGCGTGCCAAGCGTGCTCAAGAGGTCCACGTAGGCTACGAATGTCACGGAGTCAGTGCTCGGAAGATTGAGCAGCATCTCTAGGCTCGCGCCCTCCCAATACATCTCCAGATCGTTGTCCGCTGCGACATAGACCATTATCGTCCAGGTTTCGGAGTCGTCCGGTTTTCCGCCGCTCTTGCCCTGAACCATGCTTGTCGCGACAAGCGAACAGGTCGCGATCACGGCTACGAAACCAATAACCCTCTTGAAATCCAACTAGCTCCCCCCTGAGTCAGTGTCAACGTTGGATACTGACCTCCCCTCGATGACCGAAGTCATAGAAAAAGTCTTGCCACGATTCTTGATAGCCACAGACTTGTGAGGCATCTATGGTACAGTTCTGTACGACAGGCAAAGAATGAGAAAGGGAAGGGTCGGGGCCGCAGGCCCCGTTGGCTCAGACGCTTGGAGTCTCAGGAGTTGTAGTCGGCCAGGAAGTCTGCCCAACCTGTGTCGATGGCGAAGGCGACCTCTGTGGAGTATGCATCTGCTGAATATGGCCAATCGCCACCAGTGCCCCAGTATATCGATATGCCGCCGCACGCAGCTGCGTACGGACCGTTCCAGTACGCAATAGCCGACGAGTCGACAAGGCTGATTACGTCCGCAGCGGCAGCACGGAGCGTCGCATCCTTGATCTTCGAGTTGGCGAGCAGGTTGACGCATAGGTCCTCAAGGTCGAGGTGCTTGCTCGTAGCGTACATCGTGTAGGTGTCTCTGACGATCTTCTTGTACTCCCTCTCGTACGCTCCAAGGTTGTCGTGCATCGAAGCGCACCAGTCAAACAGAGCAGAGGTCTGCTGCCCGAGAACCGTTATGTCCGTCGCGGAGAGGCATACCGACTGGGCACAGTTCAGCGGTTCGTAGTAGGCGGCCCAGCCATCGACCATGTCCGTGGCCACCTGTGCGGGCGTGCGCTCTGGGTCGTTCGCCACCGGCGTCAGCATGAGGTCGTAGGGGAATCCATTCATCGGAATCGTCTCCTCTGATCCGACCAGTATGCCTACGAGGCCCGTGAGTTCGACCTGGTACGGTACCTCCACGGCGGCCATGTTGCACGCGTCGAAGGCGAGCACATCAATGAACACCCTNNGATCCCAGCCGATGACTGCCAGGTGATCGGATGGATACAGCGAGGATGCTTCGGAGATGAACCATTCGAAAGTGGCCCCATCGCCGTAGTTCTTCTCTTCATATGTCGCAGCGGCAGTGCACACACCCCCGGAGATCTCGTAGACCACGGTTCCGTTCTGCGCAACCCAGTCCATGAAGGCGACGATGTTCACTTCTGAACTAGCTGGGATGTTCATCAGCGCTGGTCGGCTGTACTCATCCCAGTACCGCTCGAGGTCGTTGTCCCCGTTGATGTACAATGCGATTGTCCACGACTCTCCTTCCGCTCTTGCGTGCTGAACCACGAACATGCTCGGCACGATCAAGAGGGCAGCCACAAAAACGCCTAGACACAACTTCGTGTGAAGTCCCCTCATATCCGCTT
>DUGQ01000026.1 GCA_013331315.1 Thermoplasmata archaeon | reverse complement strand
GTGCTCTACTGCCTCGAGTGCGGCAAGTGCGAGGCCACGTGCCCCATCACCAGGATGGAGGTGGCCTACTCCCCCATGCTAATCGTCGAGGAGGCGCTCCGGGACCTCCCTGACGAGCTGGAGGCGGACAAGGGCCTTTGGTACTGCATATCCTGCGGCCTGTGCAGCCATCGCTGCCCCTCAGGCGTCGACTTCCTGGAGTTCGTGCGTCAGGCCCGCGAGGTGGAACCCTCCGCCTGCGACAGGTGCGCCCACGGGGGAGTGTTCCACGCCTTGGCCGGCATCATGGCGAACGAGGCCATCTCCCAGCCCGGTCGGTTGGACTGGGTCGACGAGGGCATCCAGGTGGCCGAGCGGGGCGACATCCTGTACTTCACGGGCTGCCTGCCCTACTTCGAGCCCGTGCTCTGGGACGTGGACGTGCACCCCCGGGGGGCGCTTCGGAGCACCGTCCGGGTGCTCAACGCCGCTGGCATCACACCCGTCGTGATGGCCGAGGAGCGGTGCTGCGGGCACGACCTCGTCTGGAGCGGCCAGGCGGGGTCCGCCTTCGCCGAGCTGGCCCGACTGAACGTGGAGGCCATACGTCGCACGGGGGCGAAGCGGGTGGTGTTCACCTGCCCCGAGGGGCTGCGCACCTTCGCCAAGGAGTACCCCAAGGTGCTGGGCCCCGACGCCATGGACTTCGAGCTGCTACACATCACCCAGCTCTTCGCAGAGCTCATCGACGAGGGCCGGCTGGACCTCCCCGAGGTGGGCGAGGCGGAGCCGGTCCCCCTGACCATCCAGGACCCGTGCCGGCTGGGTCGCCACATGGGTGTGGTGGACGCGCCGCGAAGGGTGCTCTCCGCCCTGCCGGGATACCAGCTAAGGGAGATGGAGCACCACGGGCTCAACTCCCACTGCTGCGGCACCTCGTCGTGGCTCAACTGCGGCACCTTCTCCAAGCGCATACAGATAGAGAGGATGAGGGAGGCGGAGGCCGCTGGCGCCGACCTTCTGGTCACCGCCTGCCCCAAGTGCTTCTCCCACTTCTCCTGCACTCTCAACGAACCGGGCTCCGATGCCACGCCCCCCAAGCCGGGGGTGCGCATCGTCGACGTATCGGTTCTCCTTTCTGAGGCCCTGGGCCTCGAGGGGGGGGAAGGAGGATGACGAAGGAGGAGAACGTCCTCATCATCGGGGGCGGGATCGCAGGCTTCCAGGCGGCCCTCGACCTTGCTGCGGCCGGTGTGCAGGTGCATATGGTGGAGAAGACCCCGAGCATCGGCGGCCGCATGGCCCAGCTGGACAAGACNNGACCTTCCCCACCAACGACTGCGCCATCTGCATCCTGGCCCCCAAGATGATCGAGACCTACGGCCACAAGAACATCCACGTCCGGACCTACGCCGAGGTGCAGAAGGTCTCGGGGTCCATCGGGGACTTCCAGGTGGAGGTCCTCCAAAAGGCCCGGTTCGTCCACGAGGACAAGTGCACCGGCTGCGGTGCCTGCATGGAGAAATGCCCCAAGAAGGTCCCCTCGGAGTACGAGATGGGCCTTGCGGACCGCAGGGCCATCTACTTCCCCTTCGCCCAGGCCGTCCCCCGGGTGGCCACGGTGGACAAGGATGCCTGCCTGCACTTCAAGACGGGCAAGTGCCTGCTGTGCGTCAAGGAGTGCCAGACGGGGGCCATCGACCACAAGATGGAGGACCAGGTGGTCACCGTGAACGTGGGCGCCATCATCGTGACCACAGGCTTCGACGTCTACATGCCGGATGAGATGGAGGAGTACGGCTACGGACGGTTCGAAAACGTGGTCACCGCCATGGAGTTCGAGCGGATCATCAACGCGGCGGGCCCCACGCATGGCCACCTGCAGCGCCTCTCCGAGGACAAGGGCAGGCCCAAGCGACTGGCCTTCATCCAGTGCGTGGGGGCGCGGGACGTCCGCCACGACCGGCCCTACTGCTGCGCCGTGTGCTGCATGCACTCCACCAAGGAGGCTATGCTGGCCCGGGAGCACTACGACGACATAGAGTCAGTCATATTCTACAAGGACATGCGCGCCTGCGCGAAGGGATTCTTCGAGTACGTCGAGCGCGCGAAGCGCGACTACGGCGTCCGATACGTCAACTCCGACGCTACCGTGCAGGAGAACCCGGACACGAAGAACCCTGTCGTGGTGTACGACGTCGGTGGCAGGCAGCAGTCGGAGGAGTTCGACCTAGTCGTCCTCGCGACGACGCTGGTGCCGAGGAAGGAGTCGCTCGAGGTCGCCAAGATGCTCGGCGTGAAGGCCGACGAGTTCGGCTTCCTGGAGTCGTCCGACCATGTCCTGGACCCGTGCAGAACGATCATACCTGGCGTGTACCTGGCCGGATACGCGGCCGGACCCGCGGACATACCCGAGTCGGTCGCTCAGGGCTCGAGCGCGGCGGCCAAGGCGGTCGAGGCGCTCGTGCAGACGGGAGGAGCGTGATTTCCAATGGCCGAGAACAACAACAATCAGAAGCCGAGGATCGGCGTGTTCGTGTGCCACTGCGGCAGCAACATCGGAGGGTTCGTGGACGTGCCATCGGTCGCGGAGTACGCGAAGACGCTGGATGGCGTGGAGTTCGCCACGGACAACCTGTACACCTGCGCCGAGGACGGGCTGTCCGCGATCCGTGAGGCGATAAGGAAGCACGACCTGAACAGGGTGATAGTCGCCAGCTGCACCCCGAGGACGCACGCGCCATTGTTCCAGTCGACCTGTGAATCGGCCGGGCTGAACAAGTACCTATTCACGTTCGTGAACCTCAGGGAGCACTGCTCGTGGGTCCACATGAAGGAGAAGGACGCCGCGACCAAGAAGGCGAGGGACCTGATCCGGATGGGCGTCGCGAGGGCGAAGCTGCTGGAGCCTCAGGAGGAGGCGAAGGTGGATGTCGAGCCTTCGGCGGTCGTCATAGGCGGAGGCGTCTCCGGCATGACCGCCGCGCTGTCCATGGCGGACATGGGCTTCCCCGTGCACCTGGTGGAGAAGGAGGACGCCCTGGGCGGGTTCGTTCGTAACCTCAACAACCTCTTCGTCACGCAGAAGAGCGCCGAGGAGACCATCAAGCCGTTGATCGACAAGGTCAACGCTCACAAGAACATCACGGTGTACCTCAACTCGACCTTGAAGACGGTCGAGGGGTTCATAGGGAACTACGAGGTCGAGATCGGGGAGAAGGACAAGGAGCCCAAGAAGGTCAAGGTCGGCACCATCACGGTGGCGACGGGCGCTCTCGAGTTCGTCCCCGAGGGACTGTACGGATACAACCAGTACCCGAACGTGGTCACGCTGACCGAGTTCGAGCTGCTGTGCAAGAAGAAGACCCTGCCGAAGCTGAAGAACGTGGCGTTCATACAGTGCGTCGGCTCGAGAGGGCAGAACATGAGCTACTGCTCTAGGATCTGCTGCAACGTGGCGATAAAGAACGCGATCAACATCGTGGACAACTACGAGAACATGCTCGGCATCATGGAGAAGGAGGGCACGCTGGTCGAGAAGATCCCGGTCGAGCAGAAGGCCACGGACGAGATACTCGAGAGGAGGCGCAGACGCCGCGGCAGGGACCGCGGAGAGGGCGGCGCCGAGGAGGTCAAGCTGGGGCCGTCCGAGAAGATCGAGGTGACCGTGTTCAACAGGGACGTCATGGCCTACGGTGTGGAGCATGAGCTCAACTACAACAAGGCCAGGGAGAAGAGGGTCAAGTTCGTCCGGTACATCCCGGACAACGCCCCGAAGGTGTTCATGCAGGACAACCAGCTGATGATCACCTACTTCCACGAGACGCTCAAGATGGAGCGTACGATGCCAGTCGACATGGTCATACTGTCCACGCCTCTAGTGGCCCAGTCAGACGCTGGCGAGCTCTCGAAGATGCTGAAGGTGCCGTTGGGCCAGGAAGGCTTCTTCCTCGAGGCACACGTGAAGCTCAGGCCGGTCGACTTCGCGACCGATGGCGTCTATGTCGCCGGCACCTGCAGGGGACCGGCGGACATCACCGATTGCGCGATCCAGGGCGGGGCGGCCGCTTCCAGGGCCGCCATACCCATGGCCAAGGGGTACGTGCAGTCAGAGGCGCTGACCTCGGTCGTCGACAAGGACAAGTGCAGCGGGTGCGGGACCTGCGTGACGGTGTGCCCGTACGGCGCGCTCAGGAAGAACGACGATGGCATCGCGGAGGTCATAGTCGCGGCCTGCAAGGGATGCGGCTGCTGCGGCGCGACCTGTCCGGAGGGGGCGATAACGATGACCAACTACACGGACGCTCAGCTGCTCGCGGAGGCGAGGGCCGCCCTCGACGAGGAGGTGTGACGCATGACGGAGAACAAGCACCACGGACACCACAAGAAGCAGGAGGAGGGCCCCTGGGAGCCGAAGATCATCGGCTTCCTGTGCAACTGGTGCTCGTACGC
>DUGQ01000008.1 GCA_013331315.1 Thermoplasmata archaeon | reverse complement strand
CCGCTCGGCGGTCTTGTCACATCCGACTATGTCGCAGGACCTCGCCTTGTCGGTGGAATGCCTTGGTTCAGCCATGCAGCGTCATAACCACACTTCCTGGTTAAAATCGTTTGCCCACGGGCGGAACGGCCTGTCAGAAGCCATAATATGGACAGTCGCCGTTCCAGAAATGCATGCCAAAGGTAGCGCCATCCATACTCGCGGCCGACTTCTCGGAGCTGGGAAGGGACGTCAGAAGGATCAGCGAAGCGGGCGCCGACTACATCCACATAGATGTGATGGACGGCGTCTNNATGGACGGGCACTTCGTCCCGAACATCACCATCGGGCCGCCGGTGGTGAAGGCCCTGAGGCCTTGCTCGTCCCTGCCTTTCATCTCGCACTTGATGATAACGCATCCTGAGGAGCATGTTGAGAGCTTCGTCAAGAGCGGTTCCGACATCATCGAGATTCACATCGAGGCCGAGCAGAATGACATTCGCGACACACTGGGCATGATCCGGAGGCTCGGGTGCAAGGCGGCGCTGGCAGTCAACCCCCCTACGCCCATCGAGAGGGCGTTCGAGTACCTGGATGACATCGACCTCCTGCTCGTGATGTCAGTGAACCCTGGCTTCGGGGGACAGTCCTTCATGCCCGAGGTGTTGGGGAAGATACCCGCAGCCAAGAAGGAGATGGAGAGACGCGGCCTGCCCGTGCCGGTCGAGATCGACGGAGGCATAAACGCTGACACGGGGGCCCTCGCCGCCGAGGCCGGCGCCGACATACTGGCGGCCGGCACGTACGTGTTCCGTTCACCCAATCCCGCTGATGCCATAAGCACTCTCAGGAACTTCGCTGCGGGGTCAAAGGATTAATACCAGGACTTGATACATGGACTGGTTAAGATGACCTTCAGAGCCCGCGAGCACCCGCTGATGTTCTACTTGACCTTCGTCATGCCCGCTGTACTGTTCATACTCGGGGCGATATTCCGGGCGAATGTCTTCCTGTTGATCCTGTGCGGCATGTGGCTTGGAATCTCCTTCTTGGTGCTCTACCTGCCCCTCGAGACCGAGGGCGAGCAGTCCTGACGAAGGCCGAAGCGCGATCGTGCGAGCGAAGTATCTAGTTCTCACAGCCATTCCAGGTACGCGATGGGAGTCGACATATCCTCTCTGGTGAAGGCCAAGCCGATAGCCCTGGCCGACCTCTCGGGCAGGGCCGTTGCGATAGACACGTACAACACTCTGTACCAGTTCCTGACCACGATACGCCAGGCGGACGGGACTCTCCTCAAGGACAGGGACGGGAGGGTCACATCCCACCTGTCGGGCATGTTCTACAGGACCACCGCGCTTCTCGAGCTCGGTATCCGTCCAGTCTTCGTATTCGACGGCCGACCTCCCAAGCTCAAGGAGAGGACGCTGAAGGCCCGTCGTGAGGCGAAGGTGGCTGCGGAGAAGGAGTGGAAGGAAGCCCTCGACGCCGGCGACATGAAGCGCGCGCTCACGAAGGCCTCGCAGTCGTCAAGGCTCGACGACTACATGGTCCAGGAGACCAAGGACCTGCTCGACGCGATGGGGATACCCTGGCTGGTGTCGCCGACGGAGGGCGAGGCACAGATGGCTCACATGGCCAGGAGGGGCGATGTCTGGGCAGGGGCGTCGCAGGACTTCGACGCGCTCCTGTTCGGAACGCCGCTCCTCGTCAGGAATCTCACGCTCTCGACCCGAAGACGCACGTCGTCGGGAAAGTCCGCCGAGGTGACGCCCGAGCTGGTGGAGCTCGAGTCAGTCCTGGCTGAGCTGTCAATAACGCGGGAACAGCTCGTGGACCTGAGCATCCTCGTCGGTACTGACTTCAACGAGGGGATAAGGGGCATAGGGCCGAAGAAGGCGCTCAAGCTGATACGGGAACACTCCGACCTCGAATCAGTCGCGAGAGACGCCGGGAAGGAGGTGCCTGAGGAATACGAGGACGTCCGCAGGATATTCCTTGACCCCGATGTCGAGGAGGGCTACGAACTCCGTTGGCGCCCGATAGACGATGAGGGTGTCAGGAGGATCCTCTGTGACACGCATGGCTTCTCGGTCGACCGCGTCGACTCGACGCTCTCGAGGGGACGGAAGGCAGGCGCGACTAAGTCTCAAAGCAGCCTCGACTCTTGGGGTTGAGACCGCCCTAGAAGGTGTATCCAGGATTTCCCAGTGATGATTATCGCCGCACTATCTTTAAAATACCTGCCATCAATATGGTCTATGGAAGATTGATTATGCGTCAAGTGGACGAGAACTACTCCCCCGTCCAGCTAGAGAAGGATATAAGGGCGTTGTGGGAACGCACTCGAACCTACGACAAGGTCAAGAGGGCTTCGGAGTCAGGGAAGCCCTACTACATCTTAGACGGCCCTCCGTACACCACGGGCTCGATTCACATAGGCACGGCCTGGAACAAGGTCCTCAAGGACACGGTCATCCGGTTCCGGAGGATGCAGGGGCTGCACGTGCGCGACCAGCCAGGCTACGACATGCACGGCCTCCCCATCGAGGTCAAGGTCGAGCAGGCGCTCGGCATCAAGAGCAAGAAGGAGATAGAGGAGAAAGGGATCGAGAAGTTCATAGAGACCTGCCGGGAGTTCGCGCTGACCTTCAAGTCTCGCATGACGGACGAGTTCCGGCTGCTCGGCGTCTGGATGGACTGGGACAATCCCTACATGACGATAGACCCGTCGTATCTGACCTCGGTCTGGTGGACTCTGCGCCAGGCCCAGGAGAAGGGGCTGTTGACGGTGGACCTCAGGGTGCTGCCGTGGTGCCCCAGGTGCGAGACGGCCCTCGCGGAGGCCGAGATAGAGTACTGGGACGAGACCGATCCGTCCATCTATGTCAAGTTCCCGCTCGTGGACAAGCCCGGGGAGTATCTCCTCGTGTGGACCACCACCCCGTGGACCATACCCGGAAACCTCGCGGCCGCCGTCCACCCTGACTTCACGTACGCCCGTGTCTGGGTCAGGAGGGGGACGACCGAGGAGACGCTCATCGTCCTCGAGGAGAAGGTCGAGGAGCTCAAGGAGACCGCCCAGGTGGAGGAGATGAAGGTCGTCGAGACCCTGAAGGGTGCAGAGCTGGTAGGCATGCACTACTCGCATCCTCTCGCGTCTCTCGTCCCGTATCAGCACACCGTTTCAGGGGAATGGGTACATGCAATCCTTCCGTTCGAGAACGTCACGGCCGAGAGCACTGGTATTGTGCACATCGCCCCTGGGCACGGCCCGGAGGACTTCGAGCTTGGCATGGAGTTCGGGCTCGAGCCGTTCTCGCCTGTCGACGAGAGCGGGAAGTACACCGATGAAGTGGGTGAACACCTGGCCAGCATGAACGTCAAGGAGGCCAACGACCTCGTGATGAGCGACCTGGTCGAGACGGGGTCGATGTTCCACCAGGGCTCGATCACCCACAGGTACGGCCACTGCTGGCGCTGCAAGAAGCCCATCATCTACATTATAACGTTGCAGTGGTACCTCCGCGTCACCGGTGTGAGGGAGCGGATGCTCGAGGAGGTGGCGCGGGTCAAGTGGTTCCCACCCTGGGCCGGGGCCTCCCGCCAGAAGGACTGGGTGGAGGGCGCCCGCGACTGGTGCGTGTCGCGCCAGCGCTACTGGG
>DUGQ01000229.1:569-2949 GCA_013331315.1 Thermoplasmata archaeon | reverse complement strand
ACGCTATCAAGGCGAAGGTCAAGAGCGACAAGAAGCTCAAGGCCGCGGTTCACTACGGCTGCCACTTCCTGAAGCCCAGCAACATCAAGAAGATCGACGACGCGGAGAGGCCCCGCATATTCGACGACCTCGTGGAGGCCGCCGGGATGGAGAGCCTCTCGTACAAGGACAAGGGCAGCTGCTGCGGCGCTGGAGGCGGTGTGAGGGCGAGGACGCCCGATGTCGCCCTGAAGATGACGAAGGAGAACCTCGACAACATAGCCAACGCGGGGGCAGAGGTCATCGTCGACTGCTGTCCGTTCTGCCACCTTCAGTACGATGTCAGCCAGCCACAGCTCAAGGAGTACAGCATTCCTGTGCTGCACCTCTCCCAGCTGCTTGGACNNAGGTCCGCAACGTGCCTCCGGACATACGTCCCTTCGTCGAGTTCCGGGCAGCGGTAGAGGAGCGTGAGGTCGACGAGGACGAGAAGGTGGCGATACTTGTCATCGATACGACCAGCTGCTACATACCCGTGTTCCTGAAGAACCCGGAGAGCCTGGACGAACTCGAGGCGCGGCTGGCGGAGCAGGACGCGAAGCTCGCGGCCGACTCCAGGGACGCCTTGGCCCAGCATATGAAATGATGGCCGGGGGCAGGCAAGATTCATTACGCTGGTCGGCTTACCCGGGGACGACGACACTGGTGACGGACGATGCGAAAGCGCTACAAATGCTTCGTATGTGGCAAGCTCTACGACAGCGAGGCACGGGCCACGAAGTGCCACGACGCGCCGGTCCAATACGTGAAGGAAGACGAGAGGCGGCGCAAGCCGAGGTTCCTCGGCAACTGATGCGCCTATGTTCTGTTGACATCGCTCGGGGCGCCGTCGCGGGAGAACGGGGGGATGACGTTAGAGTCGTTGCACGCTGAGATAGACAAGCTCTGGCCGAAGCATCTGGCCGAGACGAGGAGGATGCTCAGGATACCGAGCGTCTCGATGACCGGAGAGGGCGTACAGGAGACGGCCGATGCGCTCTCGGAGATGCTCTCGGAGATGGGAGTGAGGCCAAGGCAGTTCAGGGCCGGAGCCAAGAGTCACCCGCTTGTCGCTGGCAGGCTCGATGTCGGGGCGAAGACGACTGGGATCGTGTACGGCATGTACGACGTACAGCCAGTCGGCAATGTCGACGAGTGGGATCATCCCCCCTTCGGCGCCACGATGGTGACAAAGAAGCCGTTCGGCGAGGTGGTCATCAACCGAGGAGCCTGCAACTCCAAGGCCTCGCTCGTGGGCACCCTGCTGGCTATCAGGACCATGCTCGAAGAGGGCGAGCTGCCAGTCAACCTGGAGTTCGTCCTGGAAGGGGAGGAAGAGCTAGGAGGGCTCAGCCTTCCCAAATACGTGTTGAAGAACAAGACCAGGCTCTCGAAGGCGGACTTCGCCCTCGGGCTGGACTACGGAGAGAACTCCAAAGGCGTTCCGATGATAGCCCTTGGGCTGAAGGGGTGCGTCTACTTCGACCTCACCGTCAGAGGGTCCGACCGCGGAGGGCCAACGAAGGGGGAGATCCACAGCAGCGACGCCGTCATAGTCGAGAGCCCAGTCTGGAGGCTCGTCAAGGCGCTGAACACGCTCGTCGACGAGAACCAGGACCCGGCCGTCGATGGCCTCTGGGACAACGTCAATGAGCCGTCGGAGGAGGACATCGTCCTTGTGAAGAGGCTGGTGAAGGTATTCGACCCAGACTCATACGCCGACGACATAGGCGTCAAGCGGTTCAAGGTGAGGGGATCGAGAGAGAAGCTCCTCAGGAAGTACCTGTTCGAGCCGTCGCTGAACATAGACGGCATAATAGCGGGATACACGGAGGACGGCACGAAGACCGTTCTTCCGGACAGCGCGAAGGCGAAGATAGACATTCGTCTGGTGCCAGATATGACCGTCGGCGAGGCGCGCAGCAAGGTCATGGCACATCTGCGGAGGCGCGGATTCACGGACGTCGAGATGAGGAACTACGAGGACTATCCCTGGTCCAAGGTCTCCGTGAACGAGACCATATCACAGGCGTCGATAGAGGCCATGAGGTATCACGGCAAGGAGCCCGAGGTGTGGCCACTGACCGCAGGATCGGCGCCGTTCTACCTGTTCGACCAGGTCCTCGGGGTGCCTTGGGGAGGGGCCGGACTCGGGCACGCTGGACGAGCGCACGCGCCGAACGAATACGCCGTGGTCAAGGGCATGAAGGACTTCGAGAAGAGCGCGATCACGCTGATTTGGAAGTACGTCGAGCTCGCGGAAGGACGATAGGATGGGCACCTCCGCGAAAGGGGCGAGGGCGCGCTAGCCAGCATGTCCGAAGACTCGCTCTTGCGCCCGATGCGGTCACGGCAACATTAA
>DUGQ01000229.1:0-449 GCA_013331315.1 Thermoplasmata archaeon | reverse complement strand
TGGGCGAGACCCCAGCGGAAAGCCCCGACCTGCTGGTGGGCAGGGTGACCGAGGCCACGGTCCAGGACCTTACAGGAGACTTCTCGAAGATGCACATCAAGCTGAAGTTCAGGGTGCACGACGTTCGCGGGCTCGACGTACATACGATGTTCGCAGGGCACGACCTCACGAGCGACTACGTTCGCAGGCTGACGAGGAGGAAGCGGACGAAGACGGACACGGTCGTGAAGGTCACAACGAAGGATGGTTGGGGGCTGGTCGTGAAGCCGATGGCGGTGTCCGAGCAGCGGATCCAGGCATCCCAGGAGACCGCCATAAGGCGGATAATGGACGAGGAGATCAAGAGGGTCGCCTCCGAGTCGACTATCGGGGAGTTCGTCAGGAAGCTCATAATGGGAGATCTGTCCAGGGCGGTCTCCGATGCCTCGCGGAAGATCGTTCCCATCAAG
>DUGQ01000219.1 GCA_013331315.1 Thermoplasmata archaeon | reverse complement strand
CGCCTCCACTTCGAAATGAAACCGTCCATCATCTCTGGTTTCAACTCTGCACCTCCTTCAACAGACTGAAGGCAGCCCGAAGGGATATCAGTCTTTCCTAGAAGTCGAGGAATCGCGACGACTCCGAAGCCAACGGCGGAAACAGAGAAATCGCAGGTAACACGGTACGTCTCAAGATGGTCTATCCCAGAGAGGCGTTGAATCGTCTCAGATGGACCGAAGGCGAGGATTTGGACGATGCCACGATATGGTACGTTCACAGAGGCGCCCTCGGAGGAGTCGTTAGCATATCAGGCTCAGACATCATCTCCCTTGGCAGAAGCTTCATCCAGGTGGAGGGGGCGTCCATACCATACCACCGAATCACGAGAGTCGAGTATTGCGGAGGTGTGATCTTCGACAAGGAGGCAGAGAGACGGCGGCATTTAAAGGACAAGAACGGCGCCCGCGAGTAATCGAGGCTGGCATTCTCTGCCGTCCGACCAAATGTATATCTATCCCATAGACTTCCTGGCGACTCGATGGACCTGCTCTGGCTGCCCTTCTCGCTTGCGACCATATTCTTCTACGGTGTTGGCCAGGTGCTGGCCAAGGAGAGCAGGTCGAGCCTGTCCTCGGCCAACTACATGCTCCTGTTCGGCGTCAGCATCTTCGCGATTTGGGGACTGTACTGGGCGGCGTTCAGAGAGCCGAGCACGCACGAATCCATTTCCTGGATCAAGNNCGCGGGCGCATACGCTCCCTGGACGGTCGTGCTCGCATTGATATTCCTCGGGGAGGCGATGTCCGTTGGCGAGGGATTGGGAGTCGCGCTGGTCGTTGCGGGCATGCTCGTGTTCACATACTCCTCCGGCAACGGAGACAACGGACGGACCGAGCTGCTGGGCATCATGTTCGCGATGGCTGCGTTCTTCCTGTGGGGGACTTCCGCGGCGATGTCAAAGGACGCGTTGACGGAGATCGGCCAGACGGACTTCATAGGCGTGTACGCCATCGTTTGCCCGCTCATGTGGGTTGTCTACTGGCTCGCGATCAGCAAGGGGAGGTTTGAGAAGCCGACAGGAAGCCGCCCGATACTCGGCCTTACGATGCTTTTCCTCGCGGTCGGTGGTATCACGATGTACGCTGCGTTCGCGAACGGCAACGTCTCGATCGTCTCGCCCATCACGAACCTCTATCCGATGGTGACGATAGCGGTGGCCAAGTTCAGGCTCAGGGAGAGGCTGACGCTGAGGCAGTACGCAGCGTTGGCAATGCTGATCATGGCTGTGCCGTTGTTCTCTCTGTAGGTTACGTGCTCGTGTACTTGCCGTCGGAGAACACCATACGGTCCATTATCCTCCGCTCGGCCCTCTTCTCCGAGGGCACAAGGTCGGCGACTATCTCGACATAGTCCTTCAATGGGCTCGTCATGACTTTCTTTCCGAGCGTCTCCTGGACCTGGTATATCCCCGCGGAGCTGGACATCGTCACGTGGATCTCGATGGGTTTCGTCTCGCCCTTTCCGATGTCGACGGACTCGATGGACAGGGCAGATATCGAGTGTATGTCATGCTGTCCGAGGTCGAACGACAGCCTCCCCCTGCCCTTCGTGATGTCCGACCCATCGGCAACGACCACGATCGCGGCCTCCATCGTCAGTGCGTTCTCGCCGTGGTCGTGGGCGTATAGCGCGTGGAGCACCTGGGATATCACCTGCGCACGGTCGGACACGTCCGGATAGATCCCGGCCAGCAACCTCTCAAGGAGCGGCTTCGCCAGGACGACGCTGAACACCTCGTGGTCGTCTCTGTGGACGGCGTTGCCGACGTCGTGCAGCATGCACGCCGCGAGTATGACCAGGTATGCGTCGTCCTCCGTCATTCCCAGGCCGTGGACGGTGTCGAGCTTGACGTCCGCGTTCTGCAGCAGAACCTGGAGTATGCGGACGCCGTTCGCCGCGCATATCCTCGCGTGGATCGGGCCGTGGTCGTTGTACCCGAGCTTCCGGACCGCGATGAAGTTCGCGAGGTTCAGCAGTGTGGACACCTCCTCGTCCGTCTGGAGCATCCTGAAGAGTCCGAGCGCCTTGGGATACCCTTCGAGCCCTGCCTCTATGGCCTTGACGGATGACTCCTCGAGAGACGTGTACGACGACGGCATCTTCAGTCCGTAGAGAAGACCGTTCTCCAGCATTTCCTCTGGCATTTCTGTCTCACCTTCTCGTGCTGTCGGCTCTGGATGGGTTTCAAGGCTATTTGGTTTCCGTGCCACGCGTCGACAGCGTCTTCACCTGAGCGACATCCTCATGCATACACGGTCCGACGCCCCGCGGACCAATGCACGGCTGAGGTCGTCGCCGTGCCAGGCCTCGCGGGCCCTTCCGGCCGTCCCGACGGAATCCCTGAACATCATTCCTAGACACCTCCGCGGACTCAGATGCGCGGCCACGAAGCATCATCCGAGCGGTCACCCGTGCCCGACGAGTGGACACCTCGCCTCGCTGGTGGCGTAGGAGTGGTTCAATCAAGCTTTTGTACGGACATCGCACTAACTCCGTCTAGATGTCGTACGTGGACGAACTCATCTCCGCCATTGGCAAGGAGAAGGTGCTCACTGACCCCGCGGAACTCTTCGTGTACGGTACGGACTGGAGTCCCAGAACGTCGGATGAGATACGGCCTCCGGATGTAGTGGTGCTCCCCAGCACGACGAGGGACGTGCAGCGGGTGGTCAGGATCGCCTACGACAGGGAGGTGCCCGTGACCGCAGGGGGAGGGCTGACGGGCATGCTCGGCGGCGCGGTCGCCCTCTACGGCGGCATATACATCGACACGACGACCATGCACTCGATCATCGAGGTGGACCCTAAGAACCAGACCGTCAGGGTGCAGGCGGGCGCCACGCTCCAGGAGGTCAACGACGCGGTCAACCCGTACGGTCTCTGGCTGCCACATCAGCCTGAGTCGAAGTGGGCGAGCACGGTCGGCGCCGCGATATCCTGCGACAACGACTCGACGTTCGGTGTCAGGTACGGAAAGATACTGAACTGCCTGCTGAGCGCCGAGATCGTCACGGGCACCGGGGAGGTGCTCGAGCTAGGGCACAGGAAGGCCCACTTCACCTCCTCCGGCTACAAACTGAAGGACCTGCTGGCGGGGAGCGAGGGGACGCTGGGGGTCGTCACGGAGGCGACCCTCAAGCTCGAGCCCATCCCTGAGACGCGGCTGGTCGACATGATAGTGTTCCACCGCATGGGCAGCGCGGTGGACTACCTCAGCAGGCTTCTCAAGGCGGGGCTGTGCATCGAGGCCGCCCACATCAACTGCAGGAGGCGGCTGAGGTTCTACACCCACGCCTACAGGGACAAGCACGGCAAGGACCCCGAGATCCCGCCCTGGGCGGAGGCGCTCCTTGCGATCGCCTTCGCCGGCGACGAGGAGATGGCGAGGGCGCAGAGGGACTACGCCCTCAGGATGGCCAAGGAGTTCGAGGCGGAGCTCATCAAGGAGAGGGACATCGTAGACAGCTGGTGGACGTCCAAGTACACGCTCGAGTTCGAGCCGTTCAAGCAGAAGTGGCCTGACTCACAGAGGACAAAGAAGTTCGGCGCCGCGGATCCCGGCGTGCCCGTCGGGAGGCTGGAGGAGTTCTATCACAAGTTCATAGAGGTGGCGGAGAAGCACGACCTCGAGATAATCGGGATGAACGCCTACCTCGAGCATCCGAACAGCATCGGCTTCTCGCTTTCGTGCGCGGTGTTCGTCGACTACAGGAGCGCGGATGAGGTCAAGCGTTTCCGTGAGTTCCACGACGAGCTCAGCAAGCTCGCCCTGGAGTTCGACGGAACCATGAGCACCTTCATGAGCGACACCTACCAGAAGGCCCCGTACCTCGAGCTGGAGCACGGGCCGTCCCTCGCTTACATGAAGGAGATCAAGAGACTGTTCGACCCGAAAGGAATCATGAACCCCGGGAACTGGGAGATGGACTGATGCAGCACGCGGAGATCCTACATAGGTGTTTCCGCTGCGGGTACTGCAAGCTGCCC
>DUGQ01000095.1 GCA_013331315.1 Thermoplasmata archaeon | reverse complement strand
GCCGTCCTTGGGCATCTTCTCGCGCCTGAGCTCCTGGACCCGGTCGCTGAGCTCGTTGAACTTCCTGTTCCACTCGTCCCTCTTGGCCTTGACCTCGCGGACCTCGGAGTTCAGCTTGTCTCTGTTCTCCCGTCTGGCGTTTGCCTCGTCTATCAGCTTCCTGACCTGGGCGTTGAGCGCGTCCCTCTTGTCGGCCCATTGACGGGTCTTCTCGTTGAGATCGTCCCTCTGACGCTTGTGCCTCTCAGCCTCGGCATTCTGGCGAGCGCGCTTCTCTTCGAGCTCCTCAATCATCTCAGTCATGACACCAACGCCCTCAGAACAGAAAGTCTGGACGCGAGAGGGACAATACTGGGTCGTATTTATATCATTTTCTGTGCTGAGCCATAGTTCTACCGGCCAATCCGAGTGCGTGGCCTGATACAGTCTCTGAGGCGCTCATAGAGGCTGCCACGGCCAATATCCTCTCCTGTTTCGACCCGGCCAGGTACCCGTGGCGCGTTATCACACGGTGTTATCATGGCTGATTACCGCGTCGATACGACCTTTAACTAGCCGGGGCAATAGAAATGCATAGCGCACTTGCCAGAATGAGCTGTGCATGTGTGGAGGCCCTTCGGACATGTCAGAGAAGAAGTCAGCCAAGAAGTCGTCTAGGTTCGGCGCGCTCCGCTCGAAGTCCAAGGCGGAAGAGCCAGAGATGGTCACCATACGGGAGGAGAAGAAGTCCCTCGTTCGGGTGGTCAAGGCCAAGCCGAAGGCGATCAAGCACATGTCAGAAGTCCTGGAGACGAAATCGGTCAGCGCCGAGGAGATGAAGATCACCGAGTCGGTCGTCGAGAGGGTGGTCTCCTCACCCGAGAAGCCGAAGGCGCCAAGGGTCATAGGCACCGCCCCCGCGCAGAAGCAGGTCAAGGCGTTCGTGTGCGTCGAGTGCGGGACCAAGATGCCCGAGGACAGCCCCGCGTGCCCGAGATGCCATACACGCTACCTGAGAGACCTCTCCCCCGAGGCGGTCGCGGAGCTCGAGAAGGCGGTGGCCGCCGCGTCAAACGCCAACCGATACGCGGACGACGGGTCGGACGATTTCGAGTTCGACGAGTTCCCCATCATACACTTCGACACGGAGGACGGTTTCATCAGCTATCTGGAGCACGACAACGGGAAGTCCGACTTCGTGCTGGAATGCAGCCACTGCGGCACTCTGATACAGATTGACATCGACCGCTGCCCCCTGTGTGGCACTGTCCTGGAGGTGACGGACGTCGGTGTGGTGAACCTCATAAAGGACAGCGATTACGGCGCGGAAGACCTCTCCTCCGAGATGGAGTGCCCCTCCTGCGGAGAGCATGTCGTGCTCGAGGGGGGCATGTGTCCAAAGTGCGAGTCGATCATAGTGGACGACTCGCCCGAGGCTCCAGCGAAGAAGGTCATCCCGCTGATCAAGACGGAGAACGTCGTCTTCGTTCACATCGATCTCGAGACAGGAGACCTGAACTACCTTCAGCGCCACCTGAACAGAGTTGCCGTTGAGCACACGTCGATTCAGCTGGACGGGATAGGGAACGGCGGTTTCGACGAGGACTGGCAGGGCTTGTCCAGGATATGAGAGGACGGACAGATGGACCCATTCGAGTTGTTCAACCTAGTACTCGACCGGCATACATCCCGGATACTTGACTTGACCAGCGAGAGGCCTTTCCACGCGGCGGAGCTCAGCGAGATAGTCGGTATCCCCCTCGCCGCGTGCTACAGACGCATCCGCCAGCTGAAGGAGGCTGGGCTCTTGAGGGAAGAGACCAAGGTNNCTCCGCTTACAGGTCCACTGTCGACAGCGCAGAGGTCGTGCTCATGGACGGCCGTCTGAGGATACAGATGACTGTCGATGGCGAGGACGCCGAGGACGAGATCGACTATTCTGCCGAGGCATCCATGCTGTGGTGGCAACAGTCAACCAAGAAGGATGACTGACCGTTCGGGCACGGACGTGAAGGACAGCCTATGAGCCCGCTCTCTCGAGGTTGTCAGCCCTCTTGCTGAATAGCCGCGCCTCGCTCTCGTGCAGGCGACTCTTCTCCAGGAACCTCGCAGACCTGGACCTGAACTTGGCGGCCTTCTCCGTCTGGAGGGACGCCCCGTGCTCTTTCTTCTTGGCGATCTCCTCCTGTTTGGCGGCCTTGCGCTCGAACGAGGCTATCTTGTTCTGAATCGCCTCCGGGCTCAGGTCTGGCTTCTCGTCCGAGACGCCTTCCAGCTCTGACTCGTACCCCTTTATCTTGGCCCTGTACTCTTCGGCCTTCTCCCGTCTCTCGTCCGACTTCTCCCTGAGCGCGACCGCCCTCGAGGAGCACTTCTGGGCCTTCGCGGCGTTCGCCTTGTGCTTGTGGTACAGCTTTGCGGCCTTGTGGCTGTGCTCGTGGGCCTTCTTCCTGAGCACGGCCACGTCGTGGTACGCCTCCGCCGCCGCCCTGCTCGTCCTCGCGACGCGGATCTGCTCCTCCTTCTCCTCGTCGGTCTCCTCCTTCTTCGGCTCCTTCACCTTGGCGGGTTCCTTCGGCTCGGCCTTCTTCGCCTTCTGGGCCTCTGCGGCGTCGCCGCCCGTCTTCTGGGGGGCCTTGGATTTCCTCGCCAGGAAGTCGTCTATGTCGTCATCGCTCCTCTGAAAGTCCTTCTTCATGAGAGACCATTCCTCCTCTCGGATAAGGTGGATTCGCCTTCNNGATCGCGGTCTGAGCTCAAGGCATCAAATCATTATCGTTCGTCATAAGGCTTTTCATGCCTTTATCCCGAGATGGGACTGTGGCACGGCCGCCAACGCACGGTGCCGCATGAACCTGGTTGAATGACACAGGATATATAACGGGACAGACGATGGGAGGTGGCCGGGAGGGATCACCACGGTCAGAGCGTGCATATTGGTCAATTGCAAGTTGCTGAAGATG
>DUGQ01000181.1 GCA_013331315.1 Thermoplasmata archaeon | reverse complement strand
TGATGGACGAGCCGTTCGGCGCCCTCGACGCGCAGACTCGGAACCTCATGCAGAAGGAGCTGTTGAGGATATGGGCCGCGACGGGCAAGACGATTCTCTTCGTCACGCACTCGGTCGACGAGGCCGTCTTTCTGGCGGACCGAATCGTGGTCATGACCGCTCGTCCAGGGAGGGTGAAGGAGGACATAGCGGTCGACCTGCCTCGCCCACGCGACAGGACGTCCTCGGAGTTCATCGCTGTGAGGGGCAAGGTGCTCTCCGTGCTGGAAACCGAGTTCGAGAAGACGGTTGCCAGGGAGCTGTCCGGTGACTGATTACATGACAAGGCTTAATTCTTAAAGACTCGATGCCGAAACACATGAGCTTCGAGCTAAATGTCGTGAGCAACACCCCTCTGACACCGTTGAACGACATCCACGAAGTCGCGATACTCTTCCTGAATCAAGTGGGATACTTCCCGAAGGGCTACGACCCCAAGACGGAAGTGAGCGATATCCGGGACAGCGTCCCCTACAGGCTCTTGGTCGACCACTTCCTCGGCAGACCGGAGAAGGCTTGGGTCGTGGAGGATCTCGCGGTGTCTCTGGGCACGACCAAGGCGACCGTCTATCGTCACATAAACAAGCTGAAGGGGTTCGACATACTCGAGGAGATGAGCGTCGAGAGGCCAGATGGCGGCTCGAAGAAGGGCTACAGGATAAGGTACGGCAACCTCAGCAAGGCGTGGAACTTCACCGAGGCGCATGTCCAGGTAGCCATGGAGAACTACAGGAAGACGGTCGACCATCTCCAGGAGCTCATCCAGAAGAAGGGTGATAAACATGCCAAGAAAAGATGACGTGGTCGTTCTGACGGAGGGCTCCCAGTACCGGATCAAGAGTCTCGAGGCGAGGGACAAGCCGATGGAGACGATTGGCGTGTTCAAGGGCTACGCCGCGATCGCGCACGATACCGCCGTCGTCATGGAGCTCGAGAACCCGCTCGGGGAGGGGAAGGCGATGCTGCGCCTCATACCGTCTCACATGATAATCTCCATCGACGTGCTCAAGGCCGAGAAGGAGAAGAAGACGAAAGAACAGGACGGGAACAGCGTGTACTTCGGATGACCTCGGTGCCATGAAGACGACATTGACCCAGTTTGAGAGCAGCATCGTCATGCGCGTCGGTGAGATGTATCCAGTGACAGTCGACGAGCTGAGGGATGCCATGGGAGTCAGGCAGGACCGGCTTGTCCGCGCCCTGAAGTCCCTGGTCGTCAAGNNCGCTCCCGGACAAGACCTATGTCCGCCTTCTTGTTCCCTATGTCGGCGCGCAGGCTCGCGCGTCTGGGGCCAAGGCGGAAGAGCGTGGGGAACGACAACGTGAGGATGACGATTCGTTCGCCTACATGTGAATCCGCGCTCCCAGGAGGTGCGCGTACCTGAAGGAAGAGGACTCCAGCGATATCCCGCCGCGGTACATGGCGGACTTCATCGATCTACTCGTCCGTCGCGAGATATGCGACCGAGACGCGGTCCTGAGGGCGAAGACGTCGCTCTGCAAGAAGCACGGGCTGTCGCGGGTTCCGACGAACTACGAGATATTGGGGCAAATCCCTGAAGACCTGAGACGCGAGGTCGAGCATCTTCTGCGGAACAAGCCGTCGAGGACCTTGAGCGGGGTCGCTCCAGTAGCCGTCATGACCAGCCCATCGGACTGCCCGCATGGGCGTTGCATTTACTGCCCTGGCGGTGTCGCGAACAACAGTCCGCAATCGTACACCGGGAGAGAGCCGGCGGCTCTCAGGGGTTCCATGTACGACTTCGACCCTTTCGAGCAGACGAGTGCGCGGCTGAAGCAGCTGAGGGCGATCGGTCACAGGACCGACAAGGTCGACCTGATCATCATGGGCGGCACGTTCACCGCCAGACCAGCGGAATACCAGGAGTGGTTCGTCAGGAGGTGCTTCGACGCTATGAACGGGCACGATTCCGAAGATATCGAAACCTCTCACACAGCTAACGAGACCGCGGAATCCAGGTGTGTCGGTCTCACCGTCGAGACGAGACCCGACTGGTTCGGTCCTGACCAGATAGCCAGTTCCATCGCGCTTGGCGCGACCAAGGTCGAGCTTGGCGTCCAGATACTGGACGACCGAGTGTTGGACGGAGTGAAGCGCGGGCACCACGTGGCGGATGTCGAATCGGCGACGAGGTTGGCTAGGGAAGCGGGCCTCAAGGTCTGTTACCACGTCATGCCGGGGCTACCTGGCAGTAGCTACGAGAGCGACCTGCAGTCGTTCTCACTGATGTTCGAGGACGAGAGGTTCAGACCTGACATGCTCAAGATATACCCGACCTTGGTCGTCGCAGGGACCGAGCTGCACGACCTGTGGGAACGGGGCGGCTACTCTCCCATGTCGATGGAGACGACGACCAGGCTGGTGTCTGAGATGAAGAGTCGAGTTCCACCATGGGTCAGAATACTCAGAGTGCAGAGGGACATACCTGTTCAGCTCATAGAGGCAGGCGTGAAGAAGAGCCATCTCAGAGAGATCGTCACACGGCACCTGGCCTCGTCAGGGAAGGCCTGCAGGTGTATCAGATGCAGGGAGGTGGGGCGGTCAGGGACGGACGGTAACGCGCCATCTGACTGTGATAGGGCCGTGATGAGCGAGACATCGTACCGCGCAAATGGCGGGACCGAGACCTTCTTGAGCTGCCACCTGGACCCCGATGGATCTGGCCTGATAGGCTATGCCCGGCTCAGGTGCCCGGACGAGACCCCGTCCTCTCAGGCGAGCGTCAGGGAATTGCACGTCTACGGCCCGATGGTGCCACTGGCCGAGGACCCTGGCGGCAGGTGGCAGCACAGAGGCATAGGTGAGCGCCTGCTGTCTCTCTGCGAGTCCAGGGCCGAGTCATCCGGTTACTCGTCCGTCAGGGTGACAAGCGGAGTGGGTGTGAGAGACTACTACAGACGTCTAGGATACAGTCGCGACGGCATGTACATGACCAAATCATTACGAGGAGCGTGAACCAGCGGCGCTATGATTATATGAAAAAACCCATATCGGTTCCAGTTGGAGGATATCCCCGTTGCCCTGTCTGAAGTGCGAAGGACCGTGTGACGAGAGCACACTGATCTGCGACGAGTGCGCCGACACGTGCTTCGGTGAGGCGCGCTTCTTTCTCAGCCCGGTCCTGATAGGACCGAGCCTGTACGCACGTCTGAGGTCAGAGGGGTCCCTAGCGTGTCTCTTGGGACCGGCGTCAGAGAGGGATTTCGTATTGAAATCGTCCTCCGACGTTCGCAGAGCTCTTCAGGACGCCTCACCTGAGGGTCTGTCCAGAGATGACGTCAGGGAGTTCCTCAACATGTGCAACGAGACCCTCGCTCACATGGGGGTCCCGCTGAAGTACCATCCGACAGCCGTCCTTCTCACCGAGGACGCCGCCGAGACCACGATGGCGGTCCTCACATTGGCCGAGGCCGCCGGGGCGACCCACGGCGACATGGCCGTCAGCGATCTGAACCTAAGGCTCGGGGTGATCTACTGGAGCGCCCTGAACGGTGTTCTCCTCAGAACTGCGAGCAAAGGCTGGCGCGAGGAGAGGCGGCATCAACTCGTATCGAAGGCGAAGGCCTACTTCTCGAAGGTCGACGAGAGGGACGACTTGTTCTCACTGGCATCCTGGAACCTGGGCATGCTCTGCGCGGAGGTGGGCGACTGGGAAGAGGCTCTGAATCATCTGGAGCGGACTCTCAGGCATTTCCCGAACGACCAGATGGTCGAGGAGACTCTGGCGAGAGCCGATTTGGAGCTCGGTAATCAGATAGAGGCGCTGACCAGGGTGGACGAGATACTTGCCCAATCCCCCACTCCCGGCCTCTGGTTGCTCAAAGGACGGATACTCCTGAGGATGGGGAAGGCCGAGGAAGCGCTCGAATGCTTCAACCAATCGATATCCGCGGACCCGTCGTCGGTCGACGCTCACGACCTGCTCATCTCAACGCTCAGGTCCCTCGGGAAGGACGAGGAGGCGTCCCTGGCCGAACAGCAGAAGGAAGTCGCCAGGAGGCCCGGCCTTGAGGAGAGGATATTCGAGATTGTAGGCGAGCTGACAAAGGCTCCGTCCAGGCCAGAGCCATCCAGGACAAGGATACGACAGCTGTCGAGAGGGCCTGGAGAGCTTCTCGAACAGCAGGCCGAACCCATCTCGCAGCTCGACATGGCAGTCGCGGCTCTCGAGGCCAAAGACTACGATACCGCTATCCAGCGTTCACGGCACCTGGTTGAGAGCAGCCCAGAGTCGAGGGATGCTAGTCTGCTCCTGATAAGGGCGCTGGTGTCGTCAGGAAACCTCCACGAAGCGTCATCGAGGCTGCATTCTTTCTACGAGCACAACAGGAACGACCCGCAAGCATGGTACTGGCGAGGCGTCATCGCTGATGTCGAGGGGAAGTGGGGGGCGGCGGTGCAATACTTCAGCAAGGCAGTGACCCTGGACCCGGAGTTAGCTGACGCCTGGGCCGCGATGGGCGACACTCTTCTGGAGAACGACAAATACAACGGCGCGGACGAGAGCTACTCCCGCGCGCTTCAAATTGACCCGGACAACAGGCAGGCGTGGCTCGGAAAAGGAAAGACGATGCGGGCGCTCGGAAGATGGGGCGCGGCGATCCAGTGTCTGGACAAGTACAACACACTGGTCCCCAACGACAAGGACGCGTGGCTCCTGAAGGGGGACACTCTGTTTGAGAAGGAGAAGTACAGGAGGGCAATCGACTCCTACAACAAGTTCATCGAGCTGTACCAGGCGGATTCGTATGCGCTCGGCCGGAAGGGCATAGCCCTGAACATGCTCGGCATGACCGACGAGGCTGTGGAGTGCCTCGAGGAGAGCGTCAGGCTGGATTCCGCAAACAAGGAAGCTGCCCGATGGCTGAACACCTTGAAGGAAGGAGGCTCCCCCTGATGGTGGACCTGAACAAGATCCTCAGCGAGAGGTCCGACGACAGGATACTCTCGGCCATACGCAGAGTATCCGAGTCTGAGTTCAGGCAGCTGGTCGAGCTTGTGCTGGGATGCCTCAGCCTCAAGGTCGTCAGGAGCCGGGCGAAGGCGGACTTCGTCATCGCCGACTGCGTCCACAGACCGGATGACGTGAAGTACATCGTCTTCTTCTCGAGACGCTCGGAAGACATCTCGAGGCAGTCCATAGACAGCCTCACGAATTACATGAAGAGGGTAGGCGCCCCACACGGCCTGGCCTTCTCGACTTCGTCCATCATGCCTGACGCCGTAAAGGCGGCCGGGGCAAACGACGTCGGCGTCGCGGACGGGCCGAAGCTCGCGGCACTCATACGCAGATTTGACTTGGACAGGTCGTTGATACGGGAGGCGGACCTGTCCAACGAGCGCGAGAGACGCGCCTCCGTCGCTGGCCTGGACGAGACCGTCGCCAAGAGGATGGCCGATGGACACGACGCCTTCTCGAGAAGGGACTACGTCAAGGCCCTGGAGTGCTTCGACCATGTCATATCCATCCATGAGGGATACGATGTCGCATGGCGCGTCAAGGCGAACGTCCTGGACGCGATGGGATACCACGAGCAGGCGCTCGAATGCTACAGGAGGGCGATAGACCTCAATTCGGGCGGCGAAGAGACATGGTTCGCCCTCGGGAACTGCCTGTTCTCCCTCTCGAGGCACGAGGACGAGCTGAAGTGCTATGAGAGGGCGCTGGAGATTAACCCCGCGCACCAGGGAGCACTCGTCAACAAGGGCTACACGCTGCATCGACTCGGTCGTTACAGAGAGGCGCTCGACGTGTACGACGAGGTGCTGACGAGGAACTACAGGCTCGAGAAGGTTCACAACAACAGGGGCGTCACTCTCCACAAGCTCGGAAGGAACGATGAAGCGCTGGAGTCATATGACCGGGCGCTCTCCCTCAAGAGTGACTACTCCGAGGCGTGGCTCAACAGGGGGAGTCTGCTTCACGAGATGGGCCGGGACGAGGAGGCGTTCGAATCGTTCGTTCGACTGACCGAGTTGCGTCCGGACTCTGCGAAGGCTTGGTACCTGAGGGGGGCGCTCGCCGCTGAACTCGGGAGGAGGACCCAGGCTAGGATGGCCCTGGAGGAGAGCCTGAGGAGGGACCCGCATTACTCCTCCGCGAGGGAACTTCTCGGCTCGGTCGAGGACGTCGCGGAGATGACCGCCTCGGACGCGCCACGCATAATGGAGGAGATCCTCGCGCCGAAGCCACCCCCGATGCAGGCCGTGGAGGTCGTGGAGGCCATGGAAGTCGTCTCCGAGGAACCAGCAGAGGCTCCACCGCCTCCGGAGGTCGCGCAGACGGAGCCGTGGACGGCCGATGTGGTCTCCGGCGTGAAGGAGGAATCCGTCGACCAACTGGCGGAGGAGCTCTACGGGGACCGAGCGGAGTTGCTCCTTCTCTTGGGGAGGCTCGACGAGGCCCACGATTTCATCGGCAAGTCTCTGCGGCTCGAGGGAGACAACCCGAGGCTGCTCACCGCGGCTGGTAATGTCCTGTTCAAGCAGGGCAAGTACGAACCCGCGATAAAGACATACGAGCACGCTTTCGCAGTCGACCCGGCCTACGCCCCGGCCCTCTTCAACCTCCACATGGCGCTCATGGTCGCGGGTGAGACGGATCTCGCCCTCAAGGTGAGCGAGTCGCTCAGGGACATGGGTAACGGATGGCAGGCCCGCACGGCTTCCGCGATTGAGGCGCAGAGGAGGGGCGACTTCAGACAGGCGCTGGAGGATGTGGAGGTCGCGCTCGCAGCAGAGGGGCTGGCGATGCTTGTCAACTTCAAGGGTGTGCTGCAGCTGCTCTCGCAGGATGTGGACAGCTCCATCGAAACGTTCGGGAGACTCGTGTCGTCGTCGTTCGACCCGTCCGAGGCCAACAGCAACCTCGGTGTCGCGCGCCTGAGGAAGGGAGACATCAGCGGCTCGGCGACCGACTTCGACAAAGCCATCAGGATGAGGAAGAGCAACCCCGTCGCGTGGAACAACCGAGGTTGCGTGCTGTACAGGGAGGAGCGGCTCAGGGAGGCCATCGCGTGCTTCGAGGAGTCCCTCGTCATCAACCCGACCGCCGTCGCCATGACCAACAAAGGTTTCTGTCAACTCTCCCTCGACATGCTGGAGGAAGCGGCGGTCACGTTCGACCAGTCCATCAGGATATCTGAGACCGCGGAGGCATACAACAACAAGGGGATCGCGATGAGGAGGCAGGGCAGGATCGACGAGGCAGTCGTCGCCTTCAGGGAGGCGCTGAGGATCGCCCCTCAGTTCGAGGACACCAACTCCAACCTGCGCGAAGCGATTGCCCGACAGTCCGCGATGAGGGCCAAGAAGGAGGCGGAGAAGGCGGAGTCCAAGGCGCCTCCGAAGGACGACTCGGACGACGATCTCGCAGACAAGGTCGCCCTCGTGAAGCACGAGACAGAAGGCTCGCTGAAGGGTAAGAGGAAGACGGAGCTCGAGGCGATATGCATAGCGCTGGGGATAAGCTCGAAGGGTGCCAAGAGGGACCTCGTGTCGAGGATCCTCAAGGCCCGGAGGCGTCTGCTCAGAAAGTGACGCGGTGTCCCTGGACCTGTTCTGAATCCGGTTGTCTACGCGATGTTCATGACGACGACGTCACGTACCGCCCGCATCTCGCTGAACGGGAGCACGAGCCGGCCGTCGGAGTCGGTCTTGAACAGTCGCGGCTCGACCTCCTCAGCCGGGATCACTAGCACGTTCTGAAGCTCGCCTGACTTCGTGTCTATCAGGAAATTCTCTATCATGCCGAGTATCTGGCCATCATTTGTCATCACGGTCTTGCCCTTCAGCTCGGTAATGAATTTGCGCATGGTCATCCCATCTCCAAACTACCTGTAGTAGCCAAGGCCGTTATCATCTTTGGTCCTCTTAGACATTGCGGTCACCATCTCCTTGGCCAGTGACTCGTATAGAAGGGCCGTTTCCTGGTCGGTTGAAGCTCTAACGAGCTTCATCGCCTCGTCGAAGTTGTCGGACGTGACCTTGTCAGCCCCCTTCTCGTGCCTCAGAGCGATTAGGCCCGCCTCGCGACACAGGTTCTCTAGGTCCGCTCCGACGTACCCCTCGGTCATCTCCGCGATCGCGTCGAGGTCGACGCCGCTGAGGGGCATCGTCCTCGGGTGCACCTCGAGGATCTTCCTCCTGCTCGCCTTGTCGGGCAGCGGTATGAGCAGCAGCTTGTCGAACCTGCCTGGTCTGAGCAGCGCTTTATCCAGGATGTCCGGTCTGTTGGTGGCGGCGACCACGAAGACGTGACCCAGCGAGTCCAGGCCGTCCATGGACGTCAGGAGCTGGTTGACGACCCTCTCGGTCGCCCCGGAATCGTAGTGGCTGCCACGCCTCGGGGCGATGGCGTCTATCTCGTCGAGGAACACGATGGCCGGCGCGACCTGCTTGGCCTTCTTGAAGATCATCCTGATCGCCTTCTCGCTCTCGCCGACCCACTTCGACATTATCTCCGGTCCTTTGATGGATATGAAATTGGCGTTCGACTCGTTCGCTATCGCGCGTGCGATCAGGGTCTTCCCCGTGCCGGGTGCTCCGAAGAGGAGCACGCCGCTCGGAGGCTTGATCCCGAGCCGGGAGAACGACTCAGGGTCCTCCAGGGGCAGCTCGATCGATTCGTGCATTATCTTCTTGACGTTCTCGAGCCCGCCCACGTCTTCCCAAGTGGCCTTCGGTATCTCGACCAGCACCTCCCTCATCGCGCTCGGTTCTATCTCTCTCAGCGCGTCGTGGAAGTCTTGAAGCGTCACGCGCATCTTCTCCAGGATCTCCGTGGGTATGGGCTTGCCGAACTCGATGTCCGGAAGATAGCGCCTGAGCGCGCGCATCGCGCTCTCCCTCGCGAGCGCCGCCAGGTCCGCCCCAACGAATCCGTGCGTGAGGTCCGCTATGAACTCCAGGTTCACGCCCTCGTCGAGCGGCATGCCCCTTGTGTGTATCATCAGTATCTCGAGCCTGCCCTCCGAGGTCGGGACTCCGATCTCGATCTCCCTGTCGAACCTCCCGGGTCTGCGGAGGGCCGGGTCGATCGCGTCCTCCCTGTTCGTGGCCGCGATGACGATGACGTTCCCCCTAGTCGTGAGCCCGTCCATGAGTGTCAGCAGCTGAGCGACGACGCGCCTCTCGACCTCTCCCTGCACCTCGTCCCTCTTGGGCGCTATCGAGTCTATCTCGTCTATGAATATCGCCGACGGGGCGTTCTTCTCCGCCTCCGAGAATATCTCCCTGAGCCTCTCCTCGCTCTGACCGTAGAACTTGGACATTATCTCGGGACCCTGTATCGAGAAGAAGTTCGCCCCAGCCTCGTTCGCGACGGCCCTTGCGATGAGGGTCTTTCCGGTGCCTGGGGGGCCGTACAGCAGGATGCCCTTGGGCGGGTCGATGCCTAGCCGCGAGAATATCTCGGGGTGCTTCAGTGGCAGCTCGATCATCTCACGGATTCTCTGGAGCACGCCCTCGAGGCCCCCTACATCCTCGTAAGTCACGGAAGGCCGTGTGAGCTCAGTCACCTCGATCGGTTCGGTCCTGACGGAGAGTTCTGTGAAATCGCCTATCTGCACGACCCCGTTCGGGGTCGTGGACGCGACTACGAACGGCAGGAAGCCCCCCATGAGCGCTATGTTCGGGATGATGATCTCGTCACCCTTGACGACCGCCCGGTTGAGCAGCCCCTTCTTGAACAATCCCTCGACCCCTTGGCCGAACCTGACCCTCTTCCCGTGGGGTATCTTGGGCGCGACGACGACCTTCTTCGCCGGGCTCGCCTCGGCTCTCGTCACGACGACCTTCTCACCGATCGAGATCCCGGCGTTTCCCCTTATCATGCCGTCGATCCTGATGATGCCCTTCCCCTCGTCCTCGTGGGCGGCCCTGAAGACCTTCGCCGCGGTCTTCTTCTTGCCTGTGATCTCGATTATCTCCCCGACGTCTATCTTGAGGGCTTCCCTGGTCTCGGTATCGATCCTAGCGCGTCCGAGCCCGACCTCTGACTGATGGTGCGCCCTCGCTACCTTCAGCGTGATTGTGCCCGCAGCCTTCTTCGACATCTGACGCGTAATCCTCCACGCCATGCAAAAAGCTTTGGGAATCCCCCGCGGGCCTCGAGCGGCGACTGATGTTCGAGGAATCTCGACGGAAAATGCCCGCCATTCGTCGGATACCGTGCGCCCGTCGATGACATGCGTGAAGGTCGATTTGAGGACCCAGCTCGCCGCGTGTGTCCAGCCCGTTCAGGGTTACTCAGAAAGCCTTAAAACGCCCCCAATTATTCGAATCATGACGAGGCTTTGGAATGTACGAAGTTCGTTTTCATGGCCGCGGCGGACAGGGGGCCGTGATGGCCGCCCAGGCGCTAGCTAGCGCGGCGCATGCGGAAGGAGGCTATGCAACTGCTTTTCCGTTCTTCGGGGCGGAGAGGAGAGGGGCCCCGGTTCTCGCCTTCACGAGAATCGACGACAAGAGGATCTATAGGAAGACGCAAGTGTACGAACCCGACTACGTGGTGGTTTTGGACGAGGGTCTTCTGGAGACCGTGAACGTCGTCGAAGGACTGAAGGCGGGAGGCATAGTGGTCGTTAACACGCCGAAGAAGCCCGAGGAGGTGGACGTCGGCGTCGACGTGAAGCTGGCGACGGTGGACGCCACGAGCGTCGCGCTTGAGGTGCTCAAGCAGCCAGCCACCAACTCGTCAATCCTTGGAGCGTTCTCAAAGGCCACAGACCTCGTCAAGATCGAATCCATCGAGAAAGGCATCCTGCAGGTGTTCGGTGACAGGCTCGGTCCGAAGATCGGGGAGAAGAACGCCAAGGCGGCCAGGGTGGCGTATGAGAAGACAGTCGTCGGGAACTCCCACGGAAAGAGGGAGCTCAGGGCAGCCGAGAAGTGGCTCCCCGACGTGACTGAATTGCCCATGGGCGTCGCGGGCGAGCCGATGAAGACCTCCGCGGGCGCGGTGGGGCCAGGGTCGTTTCTTGAGAACAAGACCGGAAGCTGGAAGGTCTTTCGACCCGAGTACGAGAAGGACAAGTGCACGATGTGCAACTTCTGCTGGTTCTACTGCCCTGAGGGGTGCATATACAGGAAGGACAATCACATGGAGTTCGACATGGACTACTGCAAGGGCTGCGGGATATGCTCAAACGAGTGCCCCGCCGAGGCCATAAGGATGGTGAGGTGATATCATGGCCGCGAAGATATGCACAGGCAACTACGCAGCCGCCTACGGTTCGATGCGCTCAAGAGTGAAGACGGTGGCCGCATACCCGATCACGCCTCAGACGTTCATAGTCGAGCACATCTCGGAGTTCGTGAACAATGGCGAGATGGACTGCGAGTACATAGAGGTCGAGAGCGAGCACACCGCGATGAGCGCGTGTGTCTCCGCGAGCGCCACCGGCGTCCGCACGTTCACCGCGACATCGTCTCAGGGCCTCGCCCTGATGCACGAGATACTCCCGATCGCGAGCGGCATGAGGCTGCCCGTCGTGATGGCCGTGGTCAACAGGGCGATAGCGGCTCCCATCAATATCTGGGTCGAGCACAACGACATCATGCCCGAGCGCGACTCCGGATGGATCCAGGTCTTCTGTGACAACAACCAGGAGGTCCAGGACATGGTCCTCCAGGCGTACAGGATCGCCGAGGACAAGCGTGTCTCGCTCCCGATGGCGGTGTGCCTCGACGCATTCATACTCTCACACACGGTCGAACCTGTCGACCTCATCGACCAGGACACCGCGGACAAGTTCGTTCCCAAGTACCGTCCGACCGGCGCGATCCTGGACCCCGACGACGTGAAGGCCGTGGGCGTCTTCACGCCGCCCGACTACATGATGGAGTGCAGGTGGCAGACCGACGACGCCATGCGCAAGTCCGTCGAGGTCATAAGGGAGGTCAACGCCGCCTTCGCGAAGCAGTTCGGGAGGGACCACGGCGGCATGATCGACCCGTACATGGTCGACGACGCCGATGTCGTCCTCGTAACGATGGGGACCGCGAGCTCGACTGCGCACGAGGTCGTCGACGAGATGAGGGCCGAAGGCAAGAAGGTCGGCCTCGTGAAACTGAGGTTCTGGCGCCCATACCCCGCGGAGGAACTCAGGTCGATCGTCAGCAAGGTGAAGGCCGCTGGCGTGTTCGACCGCGCCGTGTCGTACGGTGTCGGTGGCCCGTCCTTCATAGAGCTGAGGAACGCCGCGTATGGCCTCGATGTCCCTATCATGAACTTCATCGGGGGCCTGGGCGGACGTGACGTGTCGCTGGCGGACATCAGGTTCATGTACGACCGCCTCCTCGACGCCGCGAAGACTGGCAAGGCCAAGCGCGACGTCACATGGATGGGGACAAGGGGGGTGGAGCAATGAAGCTCAAGGAACTCCCGGATGAGGAGCTCTTCACGCGCGGGCACACGGCCTGCGCGGGTTGCGGAGCCGCTGTCGCGGTGAGGAACCTGATGAAGGTCCTCGGAGAGAACACCATGGTCGTGAACCCAGCGTGCTGCCTTCTCATCTTCGGCGCGACCTATCCGTACCTCGCTTGGAAGGTGCCGTTCCATCACGTGGCCTTTGAGAACACGGCAGCCTGCGCGACCGGGATGACGAGGGCGCTGAAGGCGCGTGGCAAGGAGGACACGATCGTGATGGGCATAGCCGGTGACGGCGGGACCGCGGACATCGGCATTCAGGCCCTCTCAGGTGCTGCCGAGAGGAACGAGGACATGTTGTATGTCATGTACGACAACGAGGCGTACATGAACACCGGCGTGCAGCG
>DUGQ01000031.1 GCA_013331315.1 Thermoplasmata archaeon | reverse complement strand
CGCGGCGATGTCCACGACACGTATCATGCGGGCCGGGTTGGAGCAGTTCATGTAGTGCGCGTTGACCGCCCCCTGGGCCACGAGGCACATCTCGAGCGAGGCGCAGCCCATGGTCCTGACCCTGCTCGGGACGAGCCTCACCTGTTCAGTCTCCGAGCCGGCGTCCTTGCCGTCGTATATGATGAATATGGATTCGTCCTGAACGTACTTGGAGACCGCGATTCTGTGGTCGTTCAGGGTCGCCCCGCCGCCTCTCCGGGCGTAGTATGTATCGCCCGTGTACAGGTTCTTGACGAGCGCGAAGTCACAGTCGCTCATGCTCTTCGTGCACACCGCGAGCGACACGGAGAAGAAAGGTATGCCGTGCGTGCAGTTCAGCGTGCCGTCGATCGGGTCGAGGACGAGCGTCCGGTCCGCCCCGCGGTCCACGAACCCGATCTCCTCGCTCAGCACGTTGAGCTCGACCTTCTCCCGGTCCATGTGCTCGAGGACGGCGTCCTCCGCGAACTTGTCGATCTTCGAGGTCTCCGAGCCGCTCGCACCCCTGCCGACCTTCACGTGCCCCGCGAAGTCCTTCGGCAGCTCGTGGTACTTGCGCATGACCTCGTCCGCTATCTTGCTCAGTACGGCCTTCACGGCCAGAGTATCAGACGCATCGACTATATTAGTTTCCTGGGCACGCTCTCATCATTTGAATATCCCGAGCATCGAGCGGTCCCCGTCAAGGATCAGCTTCCTAACGCTGATGTCGGAGGCGTAGGCCTCCCCGAGCTCCTTCGCGAAGTCCTCGGGGACGCCGTTCCTCTCGAGCGTGTTGACGAAGGTCTTGTAGGCCCTCTGCGTGTTCTTCTTGTGCCTGAGGTACGAGAATCCCAGCCTGATCATCATGCCTGGGGCCTTGGCGCCTATCGTGGCCAAGGTCTTCGGCAGATCCGACCTGTCCTCGTCGGTCCGGTCACTCATCCTGATCCTTGTCCGCCTTGAGCTTGGCCTTGAGGCGCTTCTCTATCTCCTTCTCGATCTTCTTGTCGATCTTGTCGATGTCGTCGTCAACGTCGTCATGATTGTCTCCAGACGTGAATGCCTTGGCGATGAGCCCGCCGACGCTCACGTTCGACATGAACTGCTTCGTGAGTGCGTACGCCTGCGCGTCGTCCATGCCCGCGTCCCTCATGGACTTGTAGAACTGCGCCACCGACTTGGCCATGTTCTCCGCGTTCTCGTGGTCGTACAGCGTCTTCGTGATCGCCTCCACGAGCTTCGGTATCTCGGTGGATACGACCGAGAGTATCTCCTTCAGCTTCTCAGCGTCCATGTCGTCGTCCCAACTCATGTTCCTTTCACCTTCCGTCAACCCTCTCGGGGCTTCTGAGAAGTACCTATGACCGGTATCCGTATTTGAGCGAACTGGGCAAAAGTGACCGACAGAAGCTACTTCTGCTCCGTGTCCCGCAGGCCGAGCCCGAGCAGGTCGTACCACTTCTTGACATAGCCCTCGGTCAGCCAGAACACCTTGGCGCGCTCCGAGCCCTTGGCGACGACCACTCCCTTTTCCTGCAGCATCTTCAGCCTCTCCCTCACGATCCGTCTCGAGGCCGTGCCACGTCTCTCCTTCAACTTGTCGGTTATCTGGGAGATGTTCTGCCCGTCCCTCTCGAAGAGTATCTTGACTATCTCCCTCGAGATGGAGTCCTTCATCCCCGGGACCAGGAGGTCGGGCGATATCTCGCCGTACCTCTGGTACAGGTCTATCAGGCGGAAGTAGCTGGAGGATATCTTCTGGAACCTGTCGAGGTACTCAACGAGCTGCGAGTAGGGAGTCGTGACCATCCGCATCGACTCCTCGAGGCTCTCCATCTTCTCGGAGAGCGACTTGATCTGCTTCTCGAGCTCTTCCTCCGCCATCGCCTGTTCATATGCCATCATATGTATAACTTCTTTATTCGGAAGTCCATTGGGTTCATGACATGGCGGCGGTCAACCCGTTCAGGGAGATCGATGGCGCCCCGGGGGTGTTCACCACCGGGAGGACGCTCATGACGGTGAACTCCGTGAGGGACACGGAGGTGTACGGCGAGCGTCTTGTGGAGTTCCAGGACGTGCAGTACCGCGCCTGGGACCCGGGCAGGTCCAAGCTCGCGGCGCTGATCCTGCTCGGCGGAAGGGATCTCGGCATCGACCGGTCCAGCCAGGTACTGTACCTCGGCGCCGCCTCGGGCACCACGGCCTCGCACGTGTCGGACATCGTCTCCTCGGGCATGGTCTACTGCGTCGAGGTGTCCCAGAGGTCGTTCAGGGACCTGGTGGGCGTGTGCGAACGCAGGAAGAACATGATACCCATCATGGCTGACGCCTCCCGCCCGGACGAGTACGCCCACATGGTCGAGGACGTGGACTTCGTCTACCAGGACATCGCCCAGAGGGACCAGGTGGAGATATTCTCCAGGAACCTGGACCGGTTCGGCGTGGACCGGGGCATCCTGATGCTGAAGTCACGGAGCGTGGATGTGAACCGCGACCCGTGGCAGATATTCGCCTCCGTCAGGAAGGAGCTCGTGGCCAAAGGCCTCGGCGTGAGGCAGACGGTCG
>DUGQ01000011.1:2018-2575 GCA_013331315.1 Thermoplasmata archaeon | reverse complement strand
TCGAAGCCTATCCCAGACGAGCGCTCGACCGTGGTCCTTCCAAGGGAACGCACGATCGACAGGAACTTCTCGGCCTCGGCCGGGCTCGCCTCCACGATCGGAGGCTCAGGCGGGACGATTGCCTCGGGGTCCTCATCAGTAGCAGGCTCCGGCGACTCATCAGGTATCTCCAGCGGCACGGCCGCTGGAACCTTGCGCAATGACTCTACGATCCTGTCGAACTGTCTACGACCCACAGCGGGAGGCACCTGGCTTATCACGGAGAGCTCGTCCAGGAGGCATACGCCCGTCGCGTGGAAGCTGCTCAGCAGGACCTTCGAGACCTGCATGGACAGGTCGATCGAGTGGTCCATCTTGCTCAGGCCGGAGCCGACCATGCGCATGCTCCTCGAGCAGTCCACGAATATCATGGTCTGCACGACCCCTTCCCGTGTGTAGACCTTCGTGTACAGATCCTCCAGTTTGGACAAGAGCTTCCAGTGGATGTCCCTCGACCTGTCCCCGGGAATGTACTCCCGTATGTTGTCGAACTCCAGGTCGTACATGATCATCGCGAT
>DUGQ01000011.1:0-1925 GCA_013331315.1 Thermoplasmata archaeon | reverse complement strand
GGCTGGCCCGCGAACGGCAGCTCGTCGCTCATCGTCCTCGTGATCTGCAGGTCGGTGCTCACGATCTCGCCTATGAACTTGCTCCTGGCGTAGACGAGCGACGCCGCGAGAGCGACACACAGAAGAACGAAAGGCATGCTCTGGAACAACACGCCCGCTACCGCGAACGTCATCGAAGTGACGATCAACAGGGTTCCCAGGAACTGAATGCGCAAGTCCGATCACTCTGGTTCGCCGGAGCTGTATCCCTCGCCGAAATCGCCCTTCGGCACGGGCACCTCCGAGAGGATCGCCTCGGTCACGCTGCTGCCTGTGAGCCCCTCGAGCTCCGCCTCGGGTGACAGCATCAGCCGGTGGTCGATGACTTTGTGGGCCATCGCCTTCACGTCGTCAGGGATCACATACGACCTGCCAGCGAGCAAGGCATGGGCCTTCGCGGTCGCAAGCAGGTGCACGCCCCCTCTGGGGCTCAGGCCGTACTCGAGCTGCTCCCTCTGCCGGGTGGCCCTGGTAAGGTCCCGGATATAGACCAGTATGCTCCTGTGCGAGTGCACCTCGAACGCCAGCTGCTTCAGCTGCATGATGTCATCCCTGGTCACGATGGGCCTCGGCTCCTCGTCGAAGGCGTTCTTGAGGCTGAGGATGATGGTCTCCTCCTCCTCGTTCGGGTAGTCCATCTTGATCTTCAGCATGAACCTGTCAANNCCTGCATCGCCTCGAGCAACGCGGACTGGGTCTTCGGGGGCGCCCTGTTTATCTCGTCCGCGAGCAGCAGCTCGGCGAACACGGGCCCCTTGCGTATCTCGAACTTCCTAGTCTCCTGGTTGAAGAAGTAGTGGCCCGTGATGTCGGTAGGCAGAAGGTCCTGCGTGAACTGTATCCGCCTGTACTCGATCGCCATGGCCTTCGCCAAGGATTTCGACAGGGTCGTCTTGGCGATCCCGGGCACACCCTCGAGGATTATGTGTCCTCCCGCGGACAGGGCGATCAGGAAGTCTGAGATGACGTCCTCGTACCCGACTATAGCCCTTCCGACCTCGCTGGTGACGTCCCTGACCAGCTTCTGCGCGTCCTGAGGGGAGCTGATTACTCTTTCCATGAAGAACCTCTCCTATCGGCTGCTGAGTTGACCTTGATTCAATTCGTTCTGTATAAAACCTGCCATATGGGAGGACCGGGCTCCTGAGGGCGTCCCAACGACGTACTGACTCCGCCCGTTCTAGCGAGCTTGTTTGGGCTAGCCCGATTAACAGCTTTGATATACCGCAAGTCGTTTCATGAGAGCAGCAGCCCAGCCGAAGAGGTCGATGGTTGAGATGGCCGAGGAGAAGACCGCACCATTCAAGTTCCATTTCGAGGTGAGGGAGAGACCCTATGACCTCGCGATGGCGGTCGCACTGGCGCTGATTCTGATCGCCCTAGTGGCCTTTCTGCCCGACTCGCTCGCGAGGCAGATACTCGGGCTCGTCTTCGTACTCTTCCTACCGGGCTATGTCGCCACCGCCGCCCTGTTCCCCGAGAACGAGCAGATAGATGGCATCGAGAGGGTCGCGCTCAGCTTCGGGCTCAGTATCGCCATCGTTCCCCTGATAGGGCTCGCGCTGAACTTCACGCCCTACGGCATAAGGCTCGACCCGATACTGGCCTCTGTATCGGCGTTCATAATCGTCGCGGCGGTCGTGGGCTGGTACAGGCGCATGCGTCTACCCGAGGACGAGAGGTTCGCGATAGTCGTGGACTTCGAGCTTGACTGGAAGGGCATGCCCTTGATAGACAAGCTCTTGACCCTAGGCATAGTCGTCATGCTCGTGGCGTCAGTGGTCGTGCTCGCATGGGCCGTGACCACGCCTCGAGAGGGCGAGAGCTTCACGCAACTCGCCATACTCGGCCCCGGCGGAATGGCCGCAGACTACCCCGATAACCTG
>DUGQ01000069.1 GCA_013331315.1 Thermoplasmata archaeon | reverse complement strand
ATCGAAACGTGATATCCTATATTATAGAAATCGTGGAACTCCGATGGGTGTGGTCTTGGAGGTCTACATTCCTACAGCGTTGTAGAGTTTGGACGCGTGCCGCTCGGCTGACTCCCTGTCCTTGACCGGATGCATGAGTATGCGCCCGTGCGGGTACAGGGTCAGCTCGACCTCCTTCCTGACGACGAGCATCACGCCCGGGTTGTCGAGTATCTCGTACCCGTTGTCCCGCAGGAGCCTCGCGCACTCCTCCAGGTCCAAGGTCACCCTGCCCTTCGGGACCACCTCGAAGGCGTCGGCCTTGCAGGGCTTTATCGCGAGGAACTCCAGACGATCACCCTTTGCCCAGGAGACCGTCCAGAAGCCTGTCGACCTGCATCTTGAGCTCGTCGAGCGAACCCTCGTTGACGACCATGAAGTCAGCCAGGGCGATCGCGTTGCCAAGGCCCCACTCGAGCTCGCGCTTGTCGCGCACTTCGAACTCGGAGAAGTTGGAGGGCGAGTCCGGTCTGGCGCGACCCCTCAGCCTCTCGAACCGGGTCTTGGGCGAGGTGTGTATCGCGACGACCTTGAGGGCCTCTCCGAAGGCGTTCTTGAACGCGCGTATCTCCTCTGGCCCCCTCGTTCCGTCGATGGCAACCAAGTCGCCACCGACGAACGGTATCGTCCGCTTGGCCCAGATATCCATCCCGAAGCGCTTCCTCTCCTCGTCGGCCAGGTTGCCTACGCTCTTGTCGGAGAGGTCCAGTCCGAACTCGACGGCCTTCTCACGGACCATGTCGCCCATCCGCACCACATGANNGACCATGTCGCCCATTCGCACGACGTGGGCGCCCCTGGTCACGCAGCACTTGAGGAACTCCTCCTTTCCGCAGCCTGGCATTCCCGTGGTGACGAGTATCTTCAAGATCAACACCCTGACGACAGATAAGGGAACGGGCCAAAATAACTTTGCAGGGTGAGCGGCGAATTCGGGTTCGGAGCGTGCTCGACGGAAAAGACTTATCTATGCTGGGGGGAATCCGCAGGAGCTAACGGGAGGAGATGGAGTGAGAATGGACCATTCCATCGGCTGGGGCGAAGAGGACGCGCGCAGGTGCTGCAAGAGGTCGCGGAAGCCGGTGCTGGACAAGAGCGCGGGGAAGAACGGGGGCAAGGCCGAGACTCCGGATGACGGTTCCCGACGCGCCACGCACGACTAGGGACTGATTCTACTATCTCGAGGCTGTGCCTGAGCGTCGGCGAGGACACCGTCAGAGGTCGAGAGAGACACCGGACGCCTTCTCGACGGCCACGGAGATAGCGCTGACATCAAGGCCGACCCTTGACCAATACCTCGGACAGAGTCCCAGCTGGAGGCACAACGACATACTCGGTTCGTCGAGCAATCCGTCGAACAGGCCAGCGGGACGAGGACCGGCGGCCTCGGAAATCACCTGTCCGGAGAGGACGGGCCTGATCGTATCCGTCGTCACATCGTTTCCCGCAGCCATGACGGAGTCGACGACATGCAGGGGATCCACGCCGACCCTGGCACAGGCCATCATGATCGAGACAGTATCGCGGGCGGGCATTCCGCGAGCCGCCATCCCCTCGACGGCGACCGTGTCATAGGTCAGGTATCCTGGCTCCTTGCTCTCGAGAGCCATCGTCTTTGGGTCCTCGGCGACCTTGTAGAAGGTCCTGCAGGGGTACGGGCAGCCGAAGCACGCGACATCCCTGTGTCGGAGGTCCGCGAAACCCTGTCCACCGGCGACCTCGCAGAATGAGGCGAGGCCTCCGCTCGTCCCGAGGGTCGACAGGTGCCTAGCGCGGATCTCGTTCGAGGTCTCGAAGTGCCCCTCGGGGTCTTCGAGCTCCACCTCGCCCATGCCTCTCATGGCCAAGGCCAGTAGATTCCTCCTACCGAACTCCGCCGCGAAGCCCCTACGGTCTTCCCCAGACCAGTAGTTCGCAACGAGCTGCGAGTGAGCTGAACCCGCTTCGCCCCATGGACCGACTGTGAGCACCTGTATCTTCCTGTCCCCTTGATCCGCCCGGATGGTGTCGGTCCTCTCCCAGGAGTCCTTCGCGGTCAGGGTCGGAGACGGCACGAACTCCGCGATGCCGTCGCGGACCCAGACATACCCTGGTTCGGCGGCGGCGTTCTTGATGATGAGTAAGTCGAAGCCAGTGAACTTCAGCTCAGGTCCGATACCGCCGGTCAGGAAGCATGTCCGCTCGAGGGACGGGGCGTCCCCCAGGACTCTCAGGAAGCCGCCGCATGCCGCGGGGACGAAGCTCCCAGTGGCAAGACCGGAACCTATCGCGAAGGCGTTCCCGTGCTCGCGAAGGATGGAATCCACTTGATCGAACATGTCAATGGACAGGATCCCCTCTGGGAGGTCGCGCTCCTCCACCTCGCCCGAGGCGAGGTCCACCACCGCGTATCGGAGGTTCAGAAGCGCCATGTCATCCCTCCCTGACTATCGCACCGGTGGGGCAGACCAATGAACACCTGGGCTCCCCGTCGCAGAGGTCGCACGGCTCTCGCAGGAGGATCGGTTTCGCGCCTGGACCGCCGGAGTCTGAGGGCTGCTGACCCTCGGACACGCCCTCCGGCCTCGCGAGCACCAGCCCCTGCGACTGGCTCTTCAGGACCAGGCCGAAGTAGTTGGCCTTGTCCTCGGTGTGGAGAATGACGCTGGAGGACATCGTGGTAAGCACGCCGTCGCGCCTGAGGCCGCAGGCCATCTCGCACATACCGCAGGCGACGCATTTCAGGGGTTCGAAGCGCAGCCGCAGGACCGAGGCCCCCGCAAGGGTCAGACGATGTTCTCCGCGATGTCAGTCGTCAGTCGGTCGCAGTACGTGCATCTGAGCGCCAGGGGTTTCTTCGTCTCGACGACGAACTCCGGCTCGACAGGCTCGTTCTTGTTCGTGATGCAGCCAGGGTTGGAGCACCTCATGATGCCCTTCACCCGCTCAGGCACCTCGACCACGAACTTCTCGGCCACGTTGTAGTCGCGGATGATGTTGATCGTGGCGTCAGGGGAGATGAGCGCGATCTTGTCTAGCTCCTTGGGGTCGAGCTCGCGGTCCTCTATCTTGACGATGTCCTTCCACGAGCCCTTCTTGCTCGGCACGTGCATGAGCACGCTCACCGTCGAGCTGACCTCATCCCTCACGCCGATGATCCTCAGGACCTTGAGGGACATGCCCACGCCTATGTGGTCTATGACAGTCCCGTTCCTTATCGGGGTGACCTTGAACTCCTTCATTCTATCCCTCCAAGCACGAGCGAAAGCAGGGCCATCCTGACGGGGACCCCGTTGAAGGCCTGCTCGAAGTAGCGGGCGTGTTCAGTGTCATCCACCTCGGGGTGTATCTCGTTAACCCTCGGGAGCGGGTGCATGACGATCAGGTCGTCCTTGGCGTCCCGCAGCAGGTTCTTGTTTATCGTGTACGCGCCGGCCACCTTCTGGTACTCCGCCGGGTCGGGGAAGCGTTCCTTCTGTATCCTGGTGACATAGAGCACGTCCGCGCTTCCAATGACCTGGTCCAAAGACGTGCTGATGCTCGGCTTCAGGCCCTTCGACTCGATGTGCTTCACATGCTCCTTGGGCATCTGCAGGGTCGGCGGGGCGACTAAGGTCAACTTGGCCCCGAACATGCTCAGGGCCTCGGAGAGGGAGTGCACGGTCCTGCCGTACTTGAGATCGCCGACGATGACCACGTGGTTCCCGTCGACCTTCCCCTTCTCCTTCCGGATCGTGAACAGGTCGAGGAGAGTCTGCGTCGGATGCTGTCCGGCGCCGTCGCCCGCGTTGATCACCGGCTTGTCGGCGAAGTGGCCGGCCAACCTGGCGGCGCCTTCCTGAGGATGCCTCAAGACGATCACGTCCGAGTAGGCGTCCACCATCCTGATCGTGTCCGCGAGGGTCTCGCCCTTCGCGACCGACGACCCCTTGGGCTCGTCGAATCCCAGCGTTCTCCCGCCCAGGCGCGTCATCGCCGCCTCGAAGGACAGGCGCGTCCTGGTCGAGGGCTCGTAGAACAGCGACCCAAGAACCTTGCCTTCCAAGGCGGTGCTGCCCTGCTCCCCCTTGGCGACCGGCACCATCTTCTCGGCAACGTTCAGAACATGCTCGATCTGCTCTCTTGAAAAATCCCGGATGGACACAATGTCCGATCCCTTCAGACTCCCCGACATCAAGCTCCTAATCAACTGGCGAGATATAAGCCTTTCACGAGCATCCCGGCTCACTGACGGAGGTTCTGCGTCCGTCGGGTCAGACGAGGTCGAACTCCTCGATCGCGGAGTTCATGTTCTCGAACCAGTCGTCGGCGCACCTGTGCAGCTTCTCCCTGAGCTGCTTCGGGGGGACCGCGGAATACACGTGGTAGTAGCCCCCGCGGTCTATCGTCTTCGTCTCCCTGAACGCCAGGCCCGCGGCGACGAGACTCTGCAACGCCCTGTAGACCGTGCTCCTGTCCTTCTTGAGCGACGGGGCGAGGTCGTCGGCCCTCAGCGAGCCCTGCTTGGCGAGCCTCCTGTAGATCGCGAGTTCGAAGTCCGATAGGCCGTACATGCACTTGACGATGTCCCGGCACGTGGCCTGGCCCGAGAGTATCTTCTGCGGCTCGACCATATTGCACGGTATTGCCATTTTTATACTTAACCGTTTTGACGAAACTCGAGCCAGACGCACTCCATCCGGCTACGTGACAATGTTTATTAGACCGAAGTCCAATCGCCTATGCACGGTAATGACAATACCGTAGGAGCGATGTCCGTGGAGAAGGATGCTACTCTCGACGCTAGGGGGCTGATGTGCCCGATGCCGATAGTGCAGCTCGCGAAGAAGGTGAAGGAACTCAGCTCCGGCCAGGTGCTGGAGCTTCTGGCCGACGATGTGGGGTCCAAAGACGATGTGCCCGCGTGGACGAACCGGACAGGGCACGAACTCCTTGGTACTGAGGAAGAAGGCGGGGTATTCAAGTTCTACATAAGGGTGAAGTGAGTATAGACGACGGGAAATGGTCGAGGAAAAGGAGGATCACAAGATGGCAGAGAAGATAGTGATGGTCGTGAGCGAGGGCAGCTTCGACAAGGCCATGATGCCGCTCATAATAGGCACGACGGCGGCGAGCATGGGCATGGAGGTGCACGTGTTCTACACCTTCTTCGGGCTCAAGCTCCTGAAGAAGGGGACCAGGCCGAAGCTGAAGGGAATGATGAGGCTGTTCACCGGGATGATAGAGAAGAAGATGAAGCGGCTCAAGGTGCCCGGATTCGAGGAGATGATGCAGCAGGCGAGGGACCTGGGGGTCAACTTCTACGCGTGCAGCACCTCGATGGCCCTGATGGGCATCCAGGAGAGCGAGCTCGTGGACGGAGTGAAGGTACTAGGCGCGTCGGCGTTCCTGAACATAGCGGCCGACTCGAACGCGTCGTTCTTCGTGGGCTGAGTGATACGGTGGTAAAGACCGCTTTCATGACTCTCAAGTCGCCACAGGAGCACGACCTCTGCGAGATGGTGCGCAGGCTCTCCGAGAAGGACGACGCACGCGTCATCCTTTTCGAGGACGGGGTGTACAACGCCCTCGACCCGAGATCGGCCGGGCGGCTGGCCGATGTGTGCGCTGAGGTGTTCGTCGCGAAGGACGACCTCGAGGCTAGAGGCTTCTCGGAGTCGGACCTCAGGACGGGAACTGCGGCCGATTACGACGGTATCGTGGACGTGATAATGGAGAAGACCGAGAGAACGGTCACGCTCTGAGGTGAGATGATGGCTAAGACCATGACGATACTGTGGAGGTCCGGATCCATGATGGCGATGGACGCCAATGTCGCGACCAAGCTGGCCAGCGCCGCGATCAGGAAGGGTTACAAGGTCAACATGTTCGGGTACGGCGAGGGCATCACGGCGGTGAAGAAAGGGCAGGCACCAAAGCGCTTCCCCAACGTGGGCGAGGAGCTCGAGCAGCTGGCGCGAGACGGCGTTAGCATATCGCTGTGCGAGACCTGTTATGCGGCTCGCGGGTTCCAGCGGGGAGAGGAGATCGAGGGCGTGAAGGTCGGAAGCCTCACGAACGACCTATTCAAATTCGTGTCCGAGTCGGACAGGCTCGTGACGATAGCGAGGTGATAACATGGCAGGTTCGATGTTGGTCCTGATCACGAGGGCGCCGTACGGTCTGGAGGACGCGTTCGCGGGGCTGAGGCTGGCGCTCGCGATGGGAGTGAACGGCATGAGCGTCTCCGTCGTGATGGTCGAGGACGGGGTGTACAACGCTGTCGCAGGGCAGAAACCAGAGGCGGTCCGCATGCCGTCGAACAAGGAGGCGACAGTCGAGCTGTATGATTTCGACGTCCCCGTGCATGTGGTCCGTGAGGACCTCTCAGAGCGAGGGCTGTCCGAGGAGTCCGTCTTCGATGGACTCAAGATGGTGGAGCGCGCCGCGCTCAAGGACATGGTATCGACGAACGATGTCGTGACGACCTTCTGACAAACCCTTGAACGCCCGAGGAAGGGCGACGACCGGCGGCCGGGCAAGCCGTCGACCCATTTTATATCTCTTCGTGCAATGACTCCCACGTGAAGTTCGAGGTGCTCTGCAGGGACGGGCTAGCCAGGACCGGAACGCTGGAGATAGACGGCGTCACGTACCAGACACCCGCTCTGGCCTTTGCGGACACGTGGATCCATCCCGCGCCGCCCGACGGACTGAAGCTCAGGCAGGCGAGCCTCGCCAAGGAGGGGGACATCCGAGTGGCCCCCTCAGGATTCTCCCGCTCTGGCAGGGCGGAGGGATGCCATCTGGAGCCGTGGTACAGAGGCGCTCCGTTCGCGGACAAGCCCCCTGCCAGCTGTTTCGCAGTCCTCGACAATGTCGCCCAGAAGCTGCTCGATTCGAGGGCATACGCAGACGCGGTGGACGACATGAAGAGCGGGGAGGGGTTGGTCCTTCCCGCGTATTGCTCGACCATGGCCTTGGCGCACAGACTGGCGTTCCTCACATACTGTGGATTCGACGTTTTCGACACAGTAGCTCTGATGGCTGCATCCGAAGCGAGACTCTACCTCACGAGCGCAGGCGCGCTCCCCGTCGAGAACCTGCGCGAGCCGCCATGCGTGTGCGAGCACTGCGCTGAAGGAATACCCGATGGCAAGTCACTCCTGCGTCACAACGTCGCTGTGGCCGAGGCGGAACTCAGACTCGTGAGGCATCACATCGCACAAGGAAGGCTCAGGGAACTGGTGGAGGGAAGGGTCAGGTCCGAGCCTTGGCAGATACAATGCCTGAGGCTGCTGGACCTGGAGCACCACGGCATCCAGGAGATGCACGCGCCCGTCAAGGGCGCGCCGTTCATCGCTGGCTCGAAGGAGTCGCTCCACCGTCCGGAGGTCGCGAGATGGAGAGAGCGGCTCGTCGAGAGATACTCGAGACCGCGGTCCGCGCGCGTACTGGTGCTCCTCCCCTGCTCGGCCAGGAAGCCCTATTCACTATCCGCGTCGCACCGCAGATTCCGCGAGGCCATTCGCGCGTCCGGGGCGGCGAGCGTCGCGCACGAGATGATCGTCACGTCGCCTCTCGGGCTGGTCCCACGCGAGCTCGAGCAGTTCTATCCGGCCAAAGACTACGACATTCCCGTGACCGGACACTGGGACAGGGACGAGTGCGTCATGGTCGAGAACATGATCAGGTGGCTGCTGGAAACTCAGGAGTACGATGCCGTCGTCTCACACCTGGGCGACGAGAGCGAGATAGTCAACGAGGCACTGGTGGATTCGATAGACACCTCCGACGGATCGCCGGGATCCCGGGGAAGTCTCGAACGGCTTGAGAGTACGCTGAGGGAACTCGCGGGAGGACGAGATGACCGGCCCACGAGAAGACAGAGGCTGGCGGAGGACATGATGTCCATCGCCAGGTTCCAGTTCGGACCTGAGGGCGAGAGCATTCTGTCCGGAGCCGACCTCGACGGCAGATGGTCAAACGTGAAGATAATGAGAGGGGGGGATCAGACGGCGATGCACACCGGCGAGAGGGGGATGATCTCGCTGACCCTCTCCGGTGGCAGGCTGCTTTCGTCAAGAGACGCCTACTGCGTCGAGATAGACGATTTCGCCGTGAAGGGGAACCTGTTCGCCGTTGGGGTCGAAGACGCGAGCGGGACCATCAGGATAGGGGACGATGTGGTCGTGAGGCACGGCTCGGAGGTCAGGGCGGTCGGCGTGGCCCGGATGTCCTCGGCCGAGATGAAGCTCGCGGAGAGGGGCGAGGCCGTGCACATCAGGCATGCGGCGAAGTAGTATTTTCAGAAAGCCAGACTACTTTCACAACACTCCCGGTGCAAGGCTATTGACCTCTGCGTGCGATCTGCATCATACAGGTGAACAGATGACAGATGCGGATCACTACAGCTGGGAGGAAGTGTACGACCTCCTCGGCTGCGACGCGGAACTCGAGCCTCCTGTCGAGTGCTGATAGTGCCATCCCAGATAGGCAGGAGACCTTGCTCCCTCCTGTCCTATCGACCCATATTTTTGCCGGCGATTCCCTGCGAGCCTTCACGCCGCGAAAGACTTAACTAATCTTGTGAGGATTCGGCAACAGCGAGAAACAGATGGGATGCACTAGTGGTTCTAGTCGGGTCACCCCGATAGGCCGCTCTCTCGCGACAGCTCTAACGAGGTCCGCGGATGAATCTAAACGGATTCAGTCAGAGGGCGTTGACTACCATGTCAGGAGGGTACACTTCCAGCAAGGGCAAGAACAACTCGAACGTCATGGCGAGGATTTTCGTCGTCGACGACGAAGACTTCATACGTGAGCTCTACAAGGACATGTTCGAGTCGAGGGGGCACACGGTCTTCTCCGCGGGCAGCGGTGAGGAGGCTATCGAGTGCATCCGGAGGATGCCCGCCAAACCCGACGCGATAATCATGGACCACAGGATGCCGGGAAAGGACGGTATAGAAACCACGAGGGAGATCCGAAGGATGGACCCCACGATCCCGATCATATTCTCCAGCGCGGACGAGGAGGTCCGTGAGGAGGCCATCAAGGCCGGGGCCGTGTCCTTCTGGACCAAACCATTCCCCGTGGGCATGCTGATCGACGCGACCATGGACATGCTGAAGTCCAAGAAGCGCTGACGATTCTACTCCATCCTGTACCTCAAGAGGGCGGCGATGCCACCCAAAGACTCCAACCTTCGGCCCGCCTCGTGGAGCGAGCTCACGATCATGAAGTCCCCTCGGGCCTGCTCGACCGTCTTCAGCATGGTCTCGATCTCCAAGTCCCGGACAAGCGATTCGACGACCAGGAGGAGCTCGACCGCGCCCGCCTCGGCCGCGGTCTTGACCGAGGCCTTCCCGTAGGAGTACATGCCATCTGAGCCAATCGCGGCGAAGAGCCTCTCGACAGCCATGGTCTCCCTGGCGACCCTGGAGTCCTCCACCGCCTTGCCCCCCAGGCCGCGTTTCATGGCCTCGTGTATCCCCGCCATTCCCGCCTGGCCGGTGGAGAGCACGACGATGTGGTCGGCTATGTCGGGATTCTTCTCGCGTACCTTCCTGGCGAGCGCCTCCTTGGTGAACCCCGGGCCGAGTATGACCAGAGGCTGATCGGAGACCGAGGAGCTGATCTTGTTGGCGACATCGTCCAGGAACTCGTTCTCGCTCGGTTTCGAGTCGTACATCTTCCCGTCCGGGTTTCGCGTGATGGTCGCCATCTCCTTGAGCCCGTAGTCCCTCGCCGCCGCGATCACCGCTTCCGTGTCCTCTATCGCCACGAAAACGGCCCTCGGCCGTTCGCTGGCCTCAACTGCTCTCTTGATACGGTCGAAGTGGACATCGCGCCATTCCGGCTTGACTATGGCGACATCGTCCCCCGGGCCGACCATCAGGGTATGGTGCTGTCCTACATCCTGCGGCCCGGACTCGATCGAGCCGAGTATTCGCAGCCGGTCCTCGGACTCGTGGAACTCGACCTTCTTCACGCCGATACCCAGACGCATCCGGACCTTCTCGGTCCGCTCTGGCCGGAGCTTGTCGCCCTTGTCCTCCTTGCGTCTGTAGGTCGTCGCGAACACCAGGTCGTCGACCTCTAACAGGTTGTAAAGGTGCCACAAATCGTCTATGCTCTCCGGGAGCAGCTTGATCTCGTTGGTGCGCGAGTCCTGATGCAGTAACTTCATTCCGTTTCGGCCGCTTAGATATGTATGGCCGCATATCAAGGCATCGAGACAATGCCTCGTTTGGATACCAGGCCATCAAACATGTAACCGAGAAAGTTTATATTCTCAACAGGTCATTTGCAACTGAGTCAGAGGGACGGCACGCATATGGCTCAGTACATGGCTATCGATGAGATACTTGACGACCTGCACAAGGAGATGCCCTCGGTATATGAGGCGACCGTGGTCTCCAGGAGCGGGATGCATATAGCCGGCGATTCGCCCAAAGGGGTTCATCTCGAGACCTTCGTGGCGATGTCGGCCATCTTGCTCGGCGCGGCGGAGACCGCCACCAGTGAGCTGAAGGACAAGCTCCAGTACGTGTCTGTCGAGCTCACCAGAAGCAGGATGGTGCTCACCTCGGCGGGCAACAGGGCTCTGCTCGTCCTGACCGCCTCGGATGACATCGAGACGGTGGAACTTGCCGAGAAGGCCGCGGAGTACGCCGAGCGAATATCAGGCAAGATCTGAGCGTCACATCCTCTTGAAGCCGCCTCGAACCCATTCTGTGAGAGTCTCCTTGGCGTAGACCACGGTCTCCTGGACGTTTCTGCTCCTGCCGACCACCGAGGTTTTGCCACCCAATATCGAATCAATGACCTGTCGCTCAGATGTCACGTCCTGCAGCACGGTCGCGGCCCTTCCTATCTCCTCGATTCTGTGCGCGTCACTGCCTCCCACGCCTGGCAGGCCAATTCTCGTCGCCAGAGCGGCAGATGACTTGTTCGAAGCCCGTGAACTGCCTCCGTTCAGGATCTCGACGGCGTCGAAGCTCTCCTTCGACGCTCTCCTAATGCCGAGACCGGACGGGAACCTCCTGGGATGCGCCGCCACCGCGATCCCCCCGGCCTCATGCACCCTTTGAATGGTCTCTGCAACGGCAAGCCCACTGGGCACGGTCGAGGAGAGGCCGTATGCGAGCACGTGGCCTTCTGATGTCGATATCTCGATCCCGCGGACGACGAGCAGGCCGAACGAATGCGCGAGCTCGAAGGCCTCAATGGACCCGTCGATTGAATTGTGGTCGGTAATGGAGCAGCCGTCGAGGCCGAGGGATCTACAGCGGCCGAGGATGTCCTCGACAGTCGCCGCGCCGTCCCGCGAGAACTTCGAGTGGATGTGAAGGTCGAGCTTCATCTGACTCTCGCACCGGCCGGGATATCCCTGTCGAACACGATATTGATGCCGCCCTCGGCGTACATCACCAGAGCTCCTTCGCCCTGGACGAGAACGGCATACTTCTTCCCGGTCTCGCCTCCGCGGACGGTACACTCGACGGTCCGTGAACCGAGGTCCAACCTGGCTGGCTTCCCGGCAGAGAGCGAGCCCGCACGGATCTCAAGTTCCTGGAACTCCTTGAAGGAGAGCGTCTTCGTCTCCGGCTCGATCCCGCTGGAGACAGGGGTTCCAGGGGGAAGATCGGACTCCGGGGTCAGCAGGGCGAGCTTTCCTTCCTCCTCGGCGGCCAGCAACATGCCCTCAGACTTGACTCCTCTCAGCTTCGCAGGCTCGAGGTTCGAAACAATCACGAGGGTCTTGGTGCTGAGTTCCTCCGCCGAGTAGTAGTCTTTCAGACCGCTCACGATCGTGATCGGGCGGCCGATGTCGATCTTCATGACGTATAGCTTGTCCGCGTTCGGATGGTTCTCCACCGAGAGGACCTTCCCGACCCGCAGGTCGAGCCCGGCATACTGCCGGAATCCGGCTGACACTGGCACTTCAACTTTCGCAAACAGCGGGGCTGGCTTCTCCATCGAACTTCCGACCCTGAGCGGCTCCTTGAGACCTGCCCAGCCTGCTTCAGCGACCGAGCCGCACATGCCGACGTCACGCCATATGCGCTCTGACGAGAAAGGCATGAACGGATTTCCCAGGACCGCCAGGGCCCTGCATATCTCCAGGCTGACGCTGAGCACGGTCCCGCATCTCGCCTTGTCCGTGCGGACCAGAGTCCACGGGGCGACAGCGTCGAAGTACTGGTTGCCGAACTGCGCGAGGTCCATGACAGACTTGAGTGCGTCTCTGAATCGGCATTCGGAGAGAGACTCGCGGACGTCGCGCTCCGCCTTGGATACCCGCTCGAGGGCGGCCCTGTCCCTGTCGTCCAGCTCGCCCCTGACTGGGACAGACCCGAAGTTCTTGAAAATGAATGAAAGCGTCCTGTGCACGAAGTTGCCGTAAGTCGCCACGAGCTCGCCGTTGATTCTCTGGGCGAAGTCCTCCCACGAGAACTCGCTGTCTTTGAACTCGGGCATGTTCGCGGACAGATAGTAACGCACCACATCTGGGCTGAACTTGGTCAGCAGGTCAGGTATGTCGATGCTCACGCCCATGCTCTTCGAGAACTTCTGACCTCCGAGGTTCATGAACTGATTGGCGACGACATCGTACGGGAGGTTCAGCCCACCGGTGCCGACCAGGATGGCGGGCCAGATGATCGTGTGGAAGACGATGTTGTCCTTGCCGATGAAGTGNNCTTCGACAGGGACCGGCACGCCCCATGAGATGTCACGGGTTATCGGCCGGTCAAGCAGGCCCTCCCTGAGGACGTTCAACGTGAACGCGCGCACGTGCGGGCGCCAGTGCCGGCTGCCTTCGACATACTCCGTCAGAGCGGGAGTGAACTCGGACAGTTTCAGGAAGAAGTGCTCGGTCTCCTTCAACTCTGGCTTAGCGCCACAAATCTGGCATCGTGCTCCGATCAGGTCCTCCGCGTTCAGGTCCATCCCGCATGAGTCGCACTGGTCCCCACGGGCATGTTCGTCCCCGCAGTGTGGACATTTCCCTTCCACATACCTGTCCGGGAGGAACCTGCTGCAGCTAGAGCAGTGGTACTGCTGGGTAGACATCCGTTTCAGGTAGCCCTTGTCCAAGAGGTTCAGGAATACCTCGTGAACGACCTCCTCGTGGTTCTTCGTGTGCGTGCTGGTATACAGGTCGAACTGCACCCCAAGGTCGCTAATCGCCTTCTGGTTGATCCTGTGATACCTGGTGGCTATCTCCTCGGGGGACACCTTCTCCTTGTCGGCGCTCACGGTGATCGGGGCGCCGTGCATGTCCGAGCCCGAGACCATCGCGACCTCGTTTCCGACAAGTCTGTTGAACCGTGAGAATATGTCCGCTGGCAGCAACGAGCCCGTCACATGCCCCACGTGTATCGGCCCGTTCGCATAGGGCCAGGCGACGCACACCAGCACTCTCGACATGTTCAGCGGCGCCCTCAATCGCAAGGACCGCACTTAAAACCTCCTCCAGCAGGGCTGGGTGGGCTACCCACCGGCGTGATACGTTTTTAAACGGAGCCCACCTTAACCCACCTTGATGAGGATCGCGGTACTCCTCAGGGACAGATGCCAGCCGAAGCGCTGCAGCGCTGAGTGCATGCACTACTGTCCGCCGGTCAGAACGGGCACCGAGACGATAGTCATGGGTGACGCCGGGAAGCCGGCGATATCGGAGGAGCTGTGCGTCGGATGCGGGATATGCGTCCACAAGTGCCCTTTCGAAGCGATCAAGATCATCGGCCTCCCGCAGGAGCTCGAGGGGGAGATCGTCCATCAGTTCGGCAAGAACTCGTTCAGGCTGTACAGGCTGCCCGTGCCTCGGAAAGGACAGGTCATAGGATTGCTCGGACCGAACGGTATCGGCAAGACCACGGCCATGTCAATTCTGTCGGGGCAGGTCGTGCCGAACCTTGGCGACTACGAGGCGACCCCCTCCTGGGACAAGGCACTCGAGAAATACGCGGGCACCGAGCTGCGTGACTACCTCGAGCCGCTCTCCGAAGGCAACATAACGACGGCGATGAAACCCCAGTATGTCGACAAGCTCCCCGCCGTTCACAAGGGTGGGGTCAAGGAACTGCTCGAGAAGGTGGACGGGGGCAAGAGGCTCGACGAGGTCGCGGACAGGCTCTCGATATCCGGCGTGCTGTCGAGGGACCTCGGCAAGCTGTCCGGAGGTGAGCTCCAGAGGGTCGCTCTGGCCGCCACCCTGCTCAAGGAGGCGGACGTGTACTTCTTGGACGAACCATCGTCGTACCTGGACATCTTCCAGAGACTCGAGGTCGCGAAGGTGATACAGGAGCTGAGCACCAGGAAGCAGGTCATCGTGATAGAGCACGACCTCGCGGTCATGGACTTCCTGGCAGATCTGGTGCACATCATGTACGGTTCCGAGGGAGCGTACGGGATAATCTCTCAGCCTCGGCCCGTGAGAACCTCGATAAACGTCTACCTCGACGGGTACATGCGCGAGGAGAACATAAGGTTCCGCGACACTGAGATACGCTTCGAGAAGCGCCCTCCCCGAAGCGACTGGCAGTCCGAGCCTCTGATCGAGTTCACCGACCTCAGGAAGAGGTTCAAGAACTTCAGTCTCAAGGTCTCCGGTGGCACGATAAAGAAGGGCGAGGTCATAGGCGCGGTCGGCCCCAACGCGACTGGGAAGACGACCTTCGTCAAGGTGCTCGCCGGCGAGATCGCGCCCACGTCCGGAAAAGTCAATGGAGAAGTCAGTGTCAGCTACAAGCCGCAGTACATAAAGCCCGAATTCGACGGCACCGTCAGGGAGCTGTTGTACGCCACCGTGGGCAAGGATGTCGACGCGGGGTTCTTCCAGTCGGAGGTCTCGCACCCCCTGAGCCTCAAGCACCTGATGGACAACGAGGTGAAGAGCCTGTCCGGGGGGGAGCTGCAGAGGGTGGCGATCGCAGTCTGCCTCGGCAGACAGGCAGACATGTACCTCATCGATGAGCCCTCAGCGTACCTAGACTCGTCACAGAGGATGACCGCGTCGAAGACCATACGCAGGGTCATCGAGAAGTCCGGCAAGTCGGCAGTCATCGTCGACCACGACGTGTACATGATCGACCTCATATCGGACTCGTTGATGGTGTTCTCCGGAGAAGCGTCGAAGCGTGGTGAGGGGCATGGGCCGATGGAGATGAGGGACGGCATGAACCAGTTCCTGAGGGATGTGGACATCACCTTCAGACGGGACCACGAGACCCACCGCCCGAGGATAAACAAGAGGGACTCGAGACTGGACCGCGAGCAGAAGTCGAAGGGTGAGTACTACTACGGCTGATCGATGGCCGGTCCATGGTCAGGGTCCGTCTCTTTGCTGGAATTCCTCAACTTGTACAGGTACCAGACTAGGAGTAGTGCCAGCACCGCGACGACGACTACGTCCAGCTTGTGGAACACATCCATGATATCCTCCCAGCTTGGGCCCAGGGCGTAGCCCACGTATCCCAGCACGAAACACCAAGGGAGCGAGCCGACGAAACTGTAGAAAACGAACTTCTTGAAATGCATCTTCGCGATTCCCGCGGGCAGGGATATGAACGTCCGGACTATCGGAAGCAGACGACTTATGAAAGTCGCGGCCTCGCCGTATCTGTCGAACCACCTCTCGGCCATCAGAAGATGTTTCTCTCGGATGAGCAAGTACTTGCCGTACTTGATGATCAGAGGCCTGCCGGCGTGCTTGCCGACATAGTACGCGATGATCGAGCCTATCGTGCAGCCCACGGCTCCGGCCACGCCTATCCCTATGAGAGTCATGGGAGTTCCGGAGTAGTCAGCGCTGTTCTCCGCGGACCACACGAGATAGCCGGCGAAGGGCATGACTATCTCGCTGGGGACCGGTATGCACGCGCTCTCGATGGCCATCAGGATGACCACACCGAAGTAGCCGAACGTCTCGATCCAGTCCAGGATGAGATTGGTGCCCCACTCGATCAGGCCCATGAGCCCGGGTAGGAACGGGGGGTCTAAAAAACCATCGGGCCCGGACGCGCCGAAGGTATTTGTACGAAGCTAGGCGTTCGCCGCACGATGAGGCCGGCAGACGCACTCCAGAGTCACAGCGTGATGATGTTGCTAGGTCTCGTGCTCGGGATACTCGTAGGAGGCTTCCCTGAGTTCACCAAGGAGATCTCCATGGGCGCTCTCGCGCTCTTAATGACCATATCCCTGTCGAACGTCAGGCTTGCGGAGACGAGGGATCGCGCGATGCCCAGAGACGCCGCGGTGACTCTGGCCCTGAACTATGGCTTCCTTACCGTAGTGATCCTCATCGTGGGCAGCATGTTCTCTGAGAAGCTGTGGTGGGGGTGGGTGCTGATGGCTGCCGCGCCATCGGCCATCTCGATCGTCCCGTTCACAGCCATCCTGGGCGGCGCGATACCGAAGGCCCTGTTCTCGACCTCGGTCAACTACCTGGTGGCGCTCGCGCTCATGCCGTTGATCTCCCTGGCGTTGATCGGGTCGGCCGTCTCGGTCACGAGCCTGATAACCTCCCTCCTGGTCCTGATAGTCGCCCCTATGATACTCTCCCGCGGGGTCATGAGAATCGGGATCGAGAAGAGGAAGAGGACAGCGATCACCAACATCTCCTTCTTCGTGCTGATATTCGCCGTCGCCGGTTCGAACAGGGAGGCGTTCCTCGACGACGCGATCATGGTGTTGACCGTCTCCGCGGCGTGTATCATCAGAACCTTTGGGACTGGGTTCTTCTCCGAGCTGCTGCTGAAGAGGTCGGGCATGCCGAAGCACGACCGGATACACTGGGTCCTGTTCTCCGGCTACAAGAACCTCGGCCTCACGGCGACCCTTGCCATAGCGCTGTTCGAACCGGTCGTCGCCATCCCCGCGACGATATGCATAGTGTTCGAGATCCTGTGGATAATCACCTTGACAAGATACTATCCGAAGGTGTCCGCGTGACACGTCCCGCGAGCCAGCTCAGCCTCCTGCACACATCCTCGCAGTACTCCCTTATCGTCTGCTCGCCCTTGGTGCGAGTCACGCCCTTGTAGTCCAAGAAGACGATGACGACGACCAGCACCGAGAAGATGACCGCTTCGAGAGCGAGCGAGTAGGAGGCTGAGTTCTGCTGGAATGTGTCTAAGAGAATGTGAATGCCCCAGAACGCTGCGGGCACGAGGAATCTCCAGCCGATGGCGATGGGCAGGACGACGAAGGCGCCGATGGGCCTGTGTAGGAGAGACTTCCACGGCAGACCCGAAGGGTCCTCGAACCCGAACGTCATCATCGAGGACATCCCGCTGTCCGCGAGATACCTCGGCACGGCGAGCAGGTGGTCGAAATCGATGAAGACACCAAACAGTAGTGCCACGAACCTCTCGTGCCTGTTGAGACTCAACACCATGCACAGGAGCACGGCGATTGCGAGGTGCGTCGTCAGAAGCGTGCATCCACCCCTTCCGTCGTTTCCATCCCGACTTGACCGTGATGAGGGCGTGGGGTATGTGTTGCTTTCGATAGCCAGGTGTTCGGACAACGGCAGGAGTGCGCATTATTAAGCACGTTTATCCGTCGCCCCATGGTTAATAAGTCCCTCGAAATTCTTATTAAACCCGTCCCCGGTGATTGGACGGGATAGATGGCACACATACATCTGGAGGATGGCGCGCTCTCTCCGATTTGGGTGGTCTTCTGGTGGGCGGTCGCTGCTGCCCTGATAGGCTTCGCCCTTCTGTCATTGCGAAGAGAACGCGTCCCGACGAGACGGATGACCGTGGCCGCGATGTGTGCCGCGGTCGGGATAGCGGTCTTCCTCGTCACGATCCCGGTCTTCGGCGGGATACACCTCAACCTGACACCGCTTATCGGCATCCTCGCAGGACCTGCCCTCGGGTCGCTTGCCACGCTCATAATCAACCTGTTCAGCGCGGCGGTCGGACACGGCGGATGGGGAGTGATAGGGGTCAATACCGTCGTCAACCTGATTGAGGTCCTGGTCGGATACTACGCATACAGGGCGCTGAGGACACGGGCGAGGGTGTCGAGGTTCTCATCCGGGTTCTCCGCGGCGGCGCTCGCCCTGACCCTGAGCGCGGTCATCGTCGTCATCATCATCGCGGTGGCCGGCGTCCAGGACTCGCATCTCGACGAGGAGGAGACCGCGCACAACCTATGGGTCATCGCGGCTGTGAACATCGGCGTCGGAGTCGTGGAAGGCGTCATCACGGGCTACGTGGTCTCCTTCATAGGAAGGATCAAGCCCGACCTTCTGGAGGAAACGGAACGAGGAGCGGGCGATAGCTCAGGAAAAGAGACTCCTGAAGGAACCGCAGAGCAGGACGGAGGAGGGTGACAGTCATTTCCAGAAGATCCTATACCAAACACGTCCCGGACGTTCGGTTGATTACGCATTATGCCGAGAAGACGGACAGCGTCATCCACAGGCTGAACCCATGGACCAAGGCTGCGATGCTCTTCTTCGTCGTCGCGCTCGTCACAGTCGTGATGGACCTCTTCGTCCTCCTCGCCATATACGTCTTCGCCCTCGCGTTCTACGCCGCTGCGCGGCTTCCGCTCAGGCTCCTCTTGGGATGGTACTCCATGCCCCTCGTCTTCGTGCTCACGCTCGTGATCATGTTCGTCTTCACAGAGCCAGGGACCGAGCTGGCTCGCCTGACGTTGGGGCCGCTTTCGATCGCGATGACCGACAACGGGGTGATGCTGCTGGTGAAGCTGGTAGTCCGGGCCCTCGCGGTGGTCACGTTCTCCCTGGCCGTCTTCATGACCATCAAGTATAGGCACGTCGTATACGTCGCCAGACGCANNGGCCTCTAGCGACGATGTTCCTGTTGACGTACAGGTTTCTGTACGTCACCAGCGACGAGATGACGGACCTGATAGACGCCGTGCACGCAAAGAACGGAGGAATGGTCAAGGGCGTCCTGAAGCAGTCGAGGATGTTCGCAGGAATATTCTCTCACGCGTTCATTCACGCGTTCGACAGAGCCGACCGAGTCTCCAAGGCGATGGAGGCTCGCGGCTTCACTGGCGATTTCCCGATCTCGGAGACGGTGCCGCGGCCTAGGACAGGGGAACTCGCGATGGTCTGCGCAGGCGCGGCACTGCTCTTCCTAGCCTTGTTGTCGCGCTACGGCGAGGTGTCCGGATGGTGAGGAGATGAGTCCCGAGGAGCGCTGTGTGACGTGTGTCGGAGATGCTGGTGCGATAATCCATGTCGACTGTGTCACCCACAGATACCCCGACGGGACCGAGGGCATACACAACATGTGCTTTAGCGTCTACGAGCGAGAGATCGTCGCCCTCTGCGGACCGAACGGTGCTGGCAAGTCCACCCTCTTGGAGCACTTGAACGGGCTCATGGTGCCGGACGTCGGGAGGATAAGGGTCTTCGGGAAGGATATCGACAAGGACAACCTATCGTCAGTCCGGAGGACGGTCGGCCTCGTCTTCCAGGACGCCGATTCCCAGCTGTTCTCCCCGACCGTCATGGACGACGTGATGTTCGGACCGCTCAACCTCGGCCTCAGTGTCGACGAGGCGAGGGCGCGTGCGGAGAAGGCGTTGCAGACGGTTGGCATATCGGACACGACCAAGATACCGCACAACCTCAGCGGCGGACAGAAGAGGTTGGTGGCCATCGCGGGAGTGCTCGCGATGAACCCGAAGATACTCGTCGTCGACGAGCCCACGGGCGACCTTGACCCCTCGAACGCTCGCAGGATAGAGCGGCTCCTCAGATCACTCAGGGACGAGCACGGCATAAGCGTGGTCATCGCCCTGCACGACATGGACATGGCCGCCCGGCTCGCGGACAGGATATGCGTGGTGAAGGGTGGGAAGATCATAGCGGAGGGCAGGCCAGAGGACGTCCTCTACAACGATAGACTCCTCACGGAGGCCGGACTTCAGCTACCGACCGTCGTCAAGTTGTTCAAGGACATGGACCTGGAGGCGCTCACCCCCATAAGGCCGCTGAGGGTGGATGAGCTCACGAAGGTCTTGCGCGAGAGGCGGTCGTAAGGGCGAGCTGAGCAGAGGAAATGAAAACGAGATAAGGGGTTTTGTCGCGTTTGGTGTCCTGCACCGACGACTTCGCTACAGGTCTAGGTCGTCCGGAGGCGGCGGAAGGTCCTCCTCGGGCGCGGCCTCCTGTGCGGGCTCCTTCGGAGGCGCTCCACCGGAGC
>DUGQ01000084.1 GCA_013331315.1 Thermoplasmata archaeon | reverse complement strand
GAGTTCGGAAAGAAGCTTCTTGCGGAGGACAAGGACCACCCAGGTTCGCAAGAAGCTTCTTTCCGAACTCCGTGAGGTTGCTCGGGGACGGGCTCACCTGGCTGCCAAAGAGCCTCATCATCTCCCTCCTGTACGGCTTCTGGTCGTAGCTTGCCCTCACCATGAAGACCTGGCATCCCAATCCGAAATGGTTGCATGCAAGGCTGAGCGCAGAGCCCCACTGCCCAGCACCGGTCTCCGTCGTCAGCCTCTCAACGCCCTCCTTGACGTTGTAGTATGCCTGCGCGAGGGCGGTGTTGGCCTTATGGCTTCCAGCAGGCGAAAGGTCCTCACGCTTGAAGTATATCTTCGCCGGCGTCTTGAGCTTCTCCTCGAGCCTGACGGCCCTCTGCAAGGGGCTCGGCCTCGTCACCATGATGTACGAGTCCAGGATCTCGTCTGGTATGTCTATGTAGCTGTCCTGCGACATCTCCTGAGCGATGAGCGCCTTCGGGAATATGACCTCGAGGTCGCTCGGCGATATGGGCTCCTTCGTCGCCGGGTTCAAAGGCGGCGGCAAGGGCGTCGGCAGGTCAGGCAGTATGTTGTACCATTTCTTCGGCATCTCCTCAGGCGAAAGCGTCGTGCGAATGCTCTTCAAGTCAATCACTCCAAATTGCTACGGAGTGATGGTGAGAACACGGACGGTATTTATCCTTTTGCTGCATTGTTGTACACATGTGGGCAGAAAAGGGGCCCGGAAGGCCTATCTGAGGTAGATCAGCCTACCCAGGCGCTTGTCCCACATCCAGTCGTCCTCGGTGACCGCCCCCTCGCGCCTCGAGACCATGTAGTCTAGCTTCGCGTCTAGGTCGTCCGCCTCGTGGACGAGGAGAGCCTCCGGCATCATCGGCTCGACCGGGGAGCCCCACTCCCTCCTGCCGTGATGAGAGGCGAGTATGTGCCTGAGCTTGAGCGCGAGGTCGTCGGGGAAGCCATCGATGGCCCTGAGCCGGCCCATCAGCTCCTCGTCCCCGATCACCATGTGCCCGACGAGGTTGCCCTCCGTCGTGTGGTCTATGCTGGTGCTGACCGAGAAGCTCCTGATCTTGCCGATGTCGTGCAGCAGGGCGCCGGCCATCACGAGGTCCCTGTCGAGGTTCGGGTGCAGCAGCAGCACCTTCGAGCATATCTCCGCGACGTTCAGCGTGTGGTGCAGCAGGCCTCCAATGGCGGCGGAATGGAGCTGCATGGACGCCGGACACGACGCGAACTCCTCCATGAACTCATCGTCATCGAAGAAGCTCCTCAGGAGCCTCGAGATGTGCGGCTCCTCCACCCCGTTCGCGAACGCCTTCAGCCGCTCCTTCATCTCGGGTATCCCATCCATAGTGACGAGCAGGCCCGAGAGGTCGTAGTCACCCTCCTTGAGCCGCTCGAACTTGCCCCCGTTCTTCTCGCTTATGGATATCTCCAACTGGTCCCTGAACTCGCCGACCTCCCCGAAGACCCTGACGACATCGCCCCTCCGGAGCGAGCCCTGGAGGTCCGTCACCTTATCCTGGTCCGCGCCTCCCCAGTACTTCACGGTGATCTGTCCCGTCCTGTCCACCGCCCTGAACTCGAACATGTGGCCGTACTTGTAGGGCGAGACGGGCTTCTTGTACGCGACCGAGAAGTATGAGTCCACCCTATCGCCTGCCTTGAGAGCGTTGATCAGTTGCTTGTCCGTCATGCTAGTCCCCCCGTCCTGCGGGTCGGCGCGGGTGCGTAATCGGCTTCGATACCTATACCCTTTCACCCCGGGGTGTGCCGGAAGTGCCCGCCTGGCGTCTCCGGTCGGGTGGTATGCTCAATCGCCTTCCCCACCGCGGGTACCTCGACGGGCTTCCGGCCTAGGGCATCCCCACGCTTCACCCATCGATACCCGTTGGCGATACAGTTAGGCTACGCCGCGCGGTCGCGTTCTGAGTTCGGAAAAATAAAACCGTGCTGGTCCCGCATCCCCGGGACCCGAGCACCGCAAGTTCCCTCTTTTCGTCCCGTTACCAGCACCGCGAGTACCCGCAGGTCCTGCATACGACGCAGCCCTCGACGTACTCGACCATGCTCCCGCATTCGGGACATTCCGGGCACACATCGCCCTTGTCCACGTGATTCTGTTTCTCGGCGGCCGCGCCGGCCGACCAGTCCTTCCGGGCGCCCTCCCTCTCGACTGACCGGTCCTTCGAGTACCTCTCCAGCGCCTTGGCGACCGCGTCGCTGCACGATAGCACCATGCCGCCCGGCTGCCACAACGGCGACGGGCACCTGATCCCCCGCAGCTGCTTCACTATCGACTCGGGCTCGATGCCCGAGCGGAGGGCCAGTGAGAGGAGGCGGCCAATGGCCTCCGACTGGGAGGCGGTGCACCCACCTGACTTGCCCATCTGGGTGAACACCTCGCACAGCCCATTCTCGTCCTCGTTGATCGTGACATACAGATGCCCGCACCCCGTCTCGATCCGCTGGGTCGAGCCGCGGGTGACATAGGGTCTCGGGCGCGGGGCGCGGGAGTCCTCCTCGGTCGCTTCCTCGCCTGCCTCCTCGCCCTTCGCGGGCCTGTCCCCGACGCTCAGGACCTGGTCCTCCCTGCTGCCGTACCTGTAGACGGTCACGCCCTTGCATCCGAGCTCGTAGGCCAGCTGGTAGACCTTGTCCACATCCTCGGGCGTCGCCCCGGACGGGAAGTTCACGGTCTTCGAGACCGCGTTGTCCGTGTGCTCCTGGAAGGCCGCCTGCAT
>DUGQ01000063.1:13023-13251 GCA_013331315.1 Thermoplasmata archaeon | reverse complement strand
CTCAAATGGGATTCGATATACGGCCGCCTGGAGCAAGACGTCCGAGTCGACGGGGCCACGTTGCACGTTGGCGACCGTTCAATAGAAGTCATCCAGTCAAAGGACCCAGCGGAGATACCGTGGGGGAAGCTGGACGTGGACGTCGTGATTGAATCCACAGGCCTGTTCACCGCAAGAGAGAAGGCGGCGAAGCATCTCGTCGCAGGCGCGAAGAAGGTGATCATCTCG
>DUGQ01000063.1:258-12904 GCA_013331315.1 Thermoplasmata archaeon | reverse complement strand
CCACGCCTACACCAACGATCAGCGCATCCCCGACGTTCCGCATACGGACTGGCGGCGCAGCCGGGCGGCGGCCGAGAACATCATCCCCACCACCACCGGGGCGGCAAAGGCCATCGGACTGGTCATCCCCGATCTCGCCGGCAAACTGAACGGATTCGCGCTGAGGGTGCCGACGCCGTGCGGATCGGTGACGGACCTCAGCTTCACGACGGAGAAGGAGATGACAAAGGAGGACCTCAACGCGGCGCTGAAGAAGGCCGCCGACGGCCCCATGAAGGGAATCATGGAGTTCTGCGAGGAGCCGATAGTCTCCTCGGACATCGTGGGCAACCCACACTCGGCGGTAATCGACGCTGACCTCTCGCTCGTGATCGGCGGGAAGGGCAGGTTCGGCAAGATACTCTCGTGGTACGACAACGAGTGGGGATACGCGAACAGGCTGGTCGAGTTGGCGCCCAAGCTGCTCTGAGAGACGGGAGCTAACGGCCTTCCGGGCCAACGATTAAGAGGACGCTAGACGTAGTGAGAGTACGATGGTTTCCTGCTACGATTGCGATCTCTTCGGCACGAAATGCAGAGGGATAGTGCCTCCCATAGAGTACAGGGACAGGATAGACCAGTACTGCGCGAACTTCAAGGTCGTAGGTTGGAGAAGCGAGCTCTACAAGCCTGGAGGAGTGTCGCGCATCTGATCAAGGCCGGTACCGTGCGAGACACACGTACTCGACCTGCTTCTTAGAAACCCTGCCGAGCAGGATGTCCTTCCGTACGCCGTGGGCCAGCCGCACCGCCCTGCTCACCTCAGGCCACATCGCCTTATACTGCTCTGGAACCGCGTGCACGAGGTACTTCGCGTGGTTCTTCTCCGGGTCGCTCTCGTACGCCCTGAAGTGAGAGCCGTACTTGAACCCGGTCTTGACGATGAGACCTCTCCCCTTCAGGTCCTTGAAGGCGCTGAGGCGTATCTCGAAATCGGGCTGCAGCTTCTTGGCCCGCTTCTTGAGCGTCTCCAATCCGACAACGCGATTTGTCTTCCCATCTCTCAGCTTGAGCGCGGACAGCTCCGCCAGGAAGACCGCCTCGATGAGCGAGAGCTGGAGTATCTGTCCTATGGGCTTCCCGAAGTGATGTCCCTCGTGGAGCAGGCATATCGCGTCGGGGTCGGAGACGATGACCCTGTCGGCCATGACGACGCCTTCCGCCTTTCCCTCGGCGTCGAACTCGCCCAGACGGCCCACTGGTGCGATGCGGCGCACCTCGTAGTAGGTGACGTCGCTCTCCTCGTCGACCACGGCCAGCAGAAGCTTCTTGCGAATCTCGGACGCCCTGTCGAGGTTGTCCAACATGTCGCCGAGGTCGAATGTCGAGCGCTCGGATATCGCCGCGACCCACCATCTGCTCGAGGTCTTGTTGGGCGAGCCGCCTCTCGGGAACACGCGGAAGTCGAGTGGCGACTGACCCATCTTCACGACATATCCTCGCTGTCTGAGCTCGCGATAGACCAGGTATCGTATCTCGAACCCCTCGGAGGTCTTGTGAGCTAGCTTCAGCAGGTCCCCTGATCCCAGGGGCTTGCCCTTGGCCTCGATCGTCAGCCTTCCGCTGTCCACGAGGTACGTCGCCTCCATAAGGGTCAGCTTCAGCGAGCCGCCGGACTGGGGGACGCCGTAGTATCCCTTGTTGTGTATCTGACTCGCCTCTGCGGGGTCTTCGACGACCACATCAGTGCCTATGAGTCTCCCGGTCATATCGCGGGCGTATTGCGGTCGGTGGTTATTACATTAGCAGGGTTCCAATCCGCTCCCCGTCCCAGAGCATTGAAGCGTAATCTTCATATAGAAGCGCTAACATATTTGCGAAGCGAGGGGTGATTCCCCTATGACGGAACCAAGCGAAGGTGGTAGAGAGATGATAAGAAGGAGAGAGAGGCGCGAAGACCTTGTTCCCAGGAATCACTGGGGACCGCTTTGGTCCAACCCGCTGTCGATGTTGAACGACATGGACAGGATTTTCGATGACTTCAGGTCAGATTGGGAGGGCCTGTTCGCGGTCTCCAGGACGCCGCAGGGCACCCTGGTGAGGCAGCCGTTGGTGGACATGTCGGACGAGGGGAAGGAGTACCTCGTCAAGGCCGAGGTCCCCGGGATAGAGAAGGACGGGCTCAGCATAGAGGTCACGGACGACGGGATAGAGATCTCCGGAGAGACGCGCTCCGAGAAGGAGGAGAGCGACGAGGAGAGAGGTTACCTCAGGAGGGAGAGGACCTATACCAGGTTCCACAGGACCCTCCCGTTCCCAGAGAAGGTCCTACCGGACAAGGCCGATGCTGCGCTGAAGGACGGTGTCTTGACGGTGAAGGTCCCGAAGGCGGCGCCTCCGGAGAAGAAGTCGAAGAAGGTCCAGGTCAAGTGAGCACGGCTCGCTGAGTGAGACTTCGAGAACCCCTTTCATTTTGTGACATTCCAGACTAGAACACTACCCGGTGGCCGAAGCGCGACCGGGATCAGAGATCGGTGCTAGAAATGCCGAAGAAGGAAAAGATACTCAGGGTCGTCCAGGCGAAGTCCGCGGACGACGGGAAAGGCGTGGCCAGGATAGACCCGGCCCTGATGGACATCCTCGAGCTTTCCCAGGGCGATGTCGTCATGATAGAGGGAGCGAGGAACACGGCGGTCACGGTCTTCCAGGGATACGCCGAGGACGAGAACCGAGGCACGATACGGATAGATGGCACCACAAGGAAGAACGCGGGCGCCGGCCTCGACGACAAGGTCGGCATCCGCAAGATAGTCCCCAAGCCGGCCACGAAGTTGACGCTGGCCCCCACTAGCCCCGTCAAGATACTGGGCGGGGAGGAGTATCTGTCCCAGGTCCTAGACGGCAGAGCTGCCGTGAAGGGCGACCTCATAGAGATCAACGTCATGGGGCGGAAGTTCGACCTCGTGGTCCAGAGCTTCCAGCCGAGCGCGGAGGCCGTACTGATACAGAACTTCACCAAGATCAAGCTCAGCGAGAAGCCCGCGAAGGAGGAGATCGCCAAGGGGCCCAAGGTGGCCTATGAGGACATCGGCGGGCTAGCGGACGAGGTGGGCAAGGTGAGGGAGATGATCGAGCTGCCCCTCCGCCATCCCGAGCTCTTCGAGAAGCTGGGGGTCGACGCGCCGAAGGGAGTCCTGCTGCACGGCCCTCCAGGAACCGGCAAGACCCTGCTGGCGAAGGCCGTCGCGTCGGAGACCAGCGCGAACTTCTTGACCATCGGCGGCCCGGAGATCATGAGCAAGTTCTACGGCGAGAGCGAGGAGAGACTCAGGGAGATATTCAAGGAGGCGGCGGAGAACGCCCCCAGCATCATATTCATCGACGAGGTCGACTCGATCGCGCCCAAGAGGGACGAGGTCACCGGCGAAACCGAGAGACGCGTGGTCGCCCAGCTGCTCGCGATCATGGATGGCTTGGAGGGACGCGGCAAGGTCATAGTCATCGCCGCCACCAACCGGCCGAACGCCCTCGACCCGGCGCTCAGGAGGCCGGGCAGGTTCGACCGCGAGATAGAGATAGGCATCCCGGACAAGGAAGGGCGGCTCGAGATACTGCAGATACACACGAGAGGCATGCCCTTGGCGGACGATGTGGACCTGCCCATGCTCGCAGGAATGACGCACGGGTACGTCGGCGCCGACCTCGCGTCGCTGGCCCGGGAGGCCGCGATGCGCGCTCTCAGGGAGGTCTTGCCCAGCATAGACCTCGAGGAGGAGACCATACCGCCTGAGGTGTTGAACAGCCTTCAAGTCACCTCGGAGAACTTCATGGACGCCTACAGGGAGATGCAGCCGTCCACTCTCCGCGAGGTGCTTCTCGAGAGCCCCAACGTCAAGTGGGAGGAGATCGGCGGCCTTGAGGGACCGAAGCAGGAGCTCATGGAGACGGTGGAGTGGCCCCTGAGGTACGCTGGGCTGTACAGACACATGAACGCGACGCCACCGAAGGGTATCCTGTTGTACGGTCCTCCGGGGACGGGCAAGACATTGCTCGCCAAGGCGGTCGCTTCCGAGAGCCAGGCCAACTTCATAAGCGTGAAGGGCCCTGAGTTCCTGTCCAAATGGGTCGGTGAGTCGGAGAAGGCCGTGAGGGAAACCTTCAGGAAGGCCAGGCAGGCCGCGCCTTGCGTCATATTCCTGGACGAGATAGACGCCATCGCGCCCGTGAGAGGGACGTCCTCCGATTCAGGGGTCACGGAACGTGTGATAAGCCAGATACTCACGGAGATGGACGGGTTGGAGGCTCTGCACAACGTGGTTGTCATAGCAGCCACCAACAGGCCGGACATGATCGACCCTGCCCTTCTCAGGCCGGGCAGGTTCGACAGGCTCGTGTACATCTCGCCTCCGGACCTGGAGGCGAGGAAGGAGATACTGAGGATCCACACGAAGGACAAGCCCCTTGGAGAAGGGGTAGACCTCGACAAGCTAGCCTCGAAGATGCAGAACTTCACAGGCGCGGAGATAGCCGCTGTCGCGAACGAGGCGGTCATGCTGGCGATACGCGACTTCGTGCTCAGCGGAGAGGACTTCGAGGAGGAAAAGGTGGACGAGGTCAGGGTTGATATGAAATACTTCGAGAAGGCTATGGAGAACGTGCAGCCGATGAGTGAGAGCGATCTCAGGAAGTACGAGCGCCTGTCGCCGAACGCGATGTACAGATGAGCGACGGGCGTGAGCAGACGGTTACCATGCAGAAGACGAAGATCAAGAAGCGGGCTGTTACAGTCAACAGAGACCAGATCATCACGAGGGTACGGGAGACGCTCGCGACATGTGGGTTCTATGTCTCCGAACCACATCACCTGAGGAGCGTGAGCTTCGACGTGATCGCGCGCAGGGACAGCCAGCTGCTCATATTCAAGATCCTCTCCAACATAGACTCGCTGTCACAGGACGATTCCGACGACCTGCGGGTGCTAGCGACCACACTCGGAGGCAGCCCGATCATCATCGGATCGCACTCCAGCGCTGCGGAGCTCGAAGATGGTATCCTCTACTCACGTTTCGGCCTCCCGATACTGTCCGAGGGGTCGTTCAAGGAACTGATGTTGGAAGGCGTCCCACCCCTGGTGTACGCCGCCCCTGGTGGTCTGTACGTGAAGGTCGACGGGACCACCCTCAGGGAGGTGCGGGAGGAGAAGGGGATATCCCTCGGGACCCTGGCGGAAGCTGCGGGCGTGTCCAGGAAGGCCATCCAGATGTATGAGGCGGGCATGGGCACCATGGTGGAGATCGCGGCGAGGATTGAGGAGTTCCTCGACCAGCCGGTCGTATTGCCGCTCGACCCGTTCCAGTTCACTGCGGAGATGGCGGAGCGCATGAGGGCGCTCGAGACCATGGACGAGGACAACAAGGAGATATTCGACATGCTCCGTGAGATCGGCTACCTCGTCCTCCCGACCAGGAAGTGTCCGTTCGACGCGTTCGCGAGGGAGGAAGAGCTCCTGCTCACTGGGATCGGCTCTGACCAGAAGCTCGTCGAGAGGAAGGCGAGGGTCGTCGGCAACCTCTCCAGGGTCACGGAGAAGAAGTCCGTCATAATCATCAGGCAGGAGAGCAGGGTCAAGGCCATCGAGGGCACGCCCCTGGTATCGGAGGACGAGCTCCGCAGGACCGATCACTCCGAGGACCTGATGAAGCTCATCTCGAAACGACAGAAGAGGGCGAGTAGATGAGAGAGGTCAGGGAGGTAGCCGCTGGCGGCTCGACGATCCATGTCCTGCCAGTCATCAGAGGGCTAACCTCTGAGATTGCCACCGTCCAGAGCGCGTTCTCGAAAGTGAAGCCCGACGCGGTCGCGGTGTCTCTGTCGGAGGAGGACGTGGCCGGTCTGAGGAACCTGCCCAAGGACTACGAGCCTGAGCTGTCGCGCTATGACGAGATATACGTAAGCGGCCTCGCGAGGTACGGGGAGGTTGCTGCGCCGCCGCCCTGCTACGTCGCGACCGTGGAGATCGCCGACTCGGAGGGCACACCCATCATACCAATCGACATCGACGAGTCCAGTTACACTGAACTGTACTGCGCGGCGGTATCCGGAACCCAGCTCTTCCGGGACTCCACGCGGACCTGGTACCTGAGAAAACGGGCGTTCTCAGCGGAGACGGCCGAGGAGTACGTCATGAAGGTCGACCGCGCGTTCAACAACATGCGCGGGTTCAAGTACATCGAGATGCAGCGCGCGGACTGGATGGCGAAGGCGCTACTCAAGGTCGCGCCTGAACATGACCATCTTCTGGCGATAATCGAGTTCGAGAGGATGGAGGACGTCCTGCGTTCCATCAACCGAGAGTCCGAAGGTCCTGAGGATGTAGAGAAATCGTAAAGGGGTTTCACACGGTTTGGTTCCCAGCCACGCGTCTAGAGCTCCGCGGCGGCTGGAGTGAACAGGTTGGCCACCGCCAGGAACGTCATCCCACCCGTGACATCGGGCGTGTTGTACTCGGCAGCCAGGTCCTTTACGACGAAGTACCTCCACGGACAGTAGTCGCACGGATAGACGTTCAGGAACATGGCGACCTGGGACGTTATCGCGGGGTTGATGGTCGAGTTGACCAGGATTATGTCGGAGAAGCCGTCTCCGTTCACGTCGGCCACCCGGAACAACCTCGGCGAGGACTTCGCGAGTATCTCCTTCACGGGGTTCTCGTCGCTGTTCATCGAGCTGTGGAGGTCAATCTTCGTGGCTCCCCTGCAGTAGAAAGTCGTGTCGACGTCGCCCCAATCGCTCATCGCGGTGAACCCGGTCGTGGGATGGGTCGAAGTACGGTTGTATATCGCCCACGTGCCGTCCTTGGCAACGACAACCTCGAGACCAAGATCTCCCGAGCCGGTGTCCACGCCGTTCATGTTGGCCGCCCTCACACATTCGAAGGCGAGGGCTTGCGTCACGACCTGCTGGCCCTCGCTGCCGTACCCGCCATGCCTGTCCGTCTCGACAGCTATGTAATCAAGGTACAGCTGCTCCACGACACTCGCGCTGGATGTTGAGCTTAACGTGTCGGTGATCTTGAGGTATATCGTGTGATCGGCGACAGATGGCGGGAGCTGCACGCTGAACTCCGTGTACGCCGTCGTCGTGGCCGGTATGTAGATCATCGGCGTGAACGGCCCGTCCGCTCCGTCCAAGGAGTACCAGACGTAGAAGCCTTCGTTCGCACCAGGGCTGACCTTCGCGGTCACCACGAGGAGCTGGTCGAAGTCGCTGGACAGGGTCGCCAGCTGCAGTCTGAGGTCGAACTGGCCGATCTCGTCCCCGGACGCGTTCTCTTGTACCACATACGAGGTTCCTTCTGCTTCGTGTGTGTCGGTGGCATTACCGCTGACGTATGATCCTGCCAGAGGATACACGACCCCCGTCTCGACACAAGTCCTGGTGGTGGGGTCCTGCTCTGAGTAGTAGTTGACCCACACGCCGGGCACCGTACCCCCGGAGTTCGCGTCAGCGGTCAGCACGTCTAGCATGCCGTCGCGGTTCACATCGGCGAGATCGAAATCCTTGATGTTCGAGGTGGCGGTTCCTATCACCGCCAAGGGATCATCGTCGTTCCAGGCGTTCATGAGGTCGAAGATCTTCACCATACCGTTCGCCAGCATGACCAGGTCCGCCCGGCCATCACCGGTCATGTCCTCGAGCGCGATCTTGCGAATGCCATCGTCGGATGTGTCACCGATACGCGCTCCATTCCACAGGACCCCCGCCGCGCCGTACGTGTTGTTGTATATCACTATGGTCCTGCCACTGCTGGCATCTTCGCTCATTGTACTGTAGGCGAAGTCGATGTCGCCGTCACCGTTGATGTCGCCCGTGGCGATACAGTTAATCACGACGTCGTCGTCTGCCGCAGGTCTGGTGATCTCAGACGCCTCCTGCCACGAACCGAACGAGGTCATGCTGTTCTCGATGAAGTACAGCTTGTTGCTACGGTACTGTCCCATCAATATGTCCTTGTCACCATCTCCGTCCAGGTCGGCCATCGCGAGTGCGCTGACGGCGTAGTTGTCCGCGGCGCTCGGGGCGTTCGAGTAGTCGTAGACGGTCCTCTTCGTGAAGAAGTTGTTGTTCTGGATGTAGTACAGGTACTGCGGGTTCACGAAGTTGGATGTCCCGGTCATGTATCCGGAGGCCCCCACGATGAACTCCGCCTTCGACGAGGTCGACCTGACGAATATCATCTTCGACAAGGAGTACACGCCCTCGTTCTGGTCTGCGAACCTTGAGATCTTCAGGGCGTACGCCTGCGTCCCTCCGTTCCACTGGTCGCCGTTATTCAGCCTCAAGTTGATGTCGAAATCGTAGGTCTGGTTGTTGGGGTCAGTAGTGTTGGCGGCCCAGGACTCTATCATAGGTAGGGCTGGCGGCGTCCCGTGGAGCTGAGTGTTTCCGAGCATGTCGGTGACACGCACATCCTCCACGCTCGGACTCGGAGTATCCGCCGCGTCCTGAACCTTCACCTTGACGTGAATGATGCTGAATTCGGCGCTCGATATCAAGAACGGCTCTTCCTTGGTGATGCCCCACTGCTCCTCGGTGGACGAGGCGCTGGTGTACACCCATATAGCGGGGGTGAACGTTATGGAGGAGTCCATCTCCTCGAGCAGCATCGGCGCGCTGATCATGAAGTTGGCAGGTTTGTCTCCGGTGCTTGCCAGACGGATANNAGACGGATGTTCAGGGCATACGCGCTAGGCGGAAGACTCGACGTGTTGAACTGGCACTCGTAGATGTAGTACTGATTGTAGACGGAATAAGCGTAGAACGGTGCCGAGGCTGTGCTTATCTGCGAGGTGCCAGAGGTGCTAGTGTACACGGGGGTGTAGATGAACCCGGTCCGGGTATCGAGTACCTGGAGGACGTTGGTTCCCTGTATGTCCTTCATTATGTTGCTGACGACCCGTATGTACACCCTCTCATCCTTGGTGAAGTTGCTGCGGTCATCATTGACGTCCGCGCGCTCGTTCGTATGGTTCTCACCAAACAGGGCGTAACCCTGACCGCCACCCGCATATGTGAGCCATGGCGGGTAACCTTCTGAGAGATAGTCAGGCATGTTCGAGTCCGGCGGGAGGTACTCTGTTGGCAGAACCGTCACCGACACCACGTAGCTGGAGACCGTCTCGTGGCCGGCGTTGTCCTTGGCGTGGATCTTTATCATCTTCCCGTCGACATTCTCGATTGAACCCACGTTCGTGAAGGCGAACCTGAACCATCCGTCGGAGGTCGCCTCGGCGTAGGTGTGGGTGGAATAGCCTCCGGAGATTTCGTCAGAGTCTATCCAGACGCCGGAGGTGCTCGTGTTGAGGTCGTTGTCGAGGTCGATGACCTTGACGAAGAACGAGAAGTCATCACCCTCGAGGATCTGGTCCGGCGAAGGGGTCGCGTAGTTGCTGTCGACGTACCTCTGCAGGATGATCGGCGCGTTCCCGCCGGTGCCGCCGCTGACCTGGCTGACCCAGACCGAGACCTTCTTCTCGAGGTCTATGACCGTGACTGTTATCTCGCTCTCAGAAGAGGGCACTGTGAAGTCCTTGGTCCAATCCTCGCCCATGCTCCACTCCACTTGGTCGAAGTCCGTATCCTCGGACAGTTTGGTGTAGTCGGTCGTGGAGTCGATCGTGAGCAGTATGGCTGTCTGTGTCGCTAGAAGGCTCACGCCCCCGGCGTGCGTGACCACCAGCGACGCGGTCGTGACGCCCTCATCGAGCTCGAACGAGACCGTGGCCGAGAAGTCCGCCTTCGTGGTCATCTCGGGAACGGGGATCTGGTTCACGTACGCCACGATGGCGCTGAAGAGAATGACCGTGATCATGAGTATCAGGATGTTGCCGACTACTTCCGAAACTCCGCCTTTGTCCCTGCGCAAACTTCTCTTTCTATGATCGAAATCCATTGAGCTCATCCTCCGGGGGGATGGATAACTCTGCCTACTGCTTTCCAACGGATACGTGCGTATTTAAACGTGTTGAGGTCATTACCAGCTACCAGCAGGTGAGCCAGCGTCCGTGCGCGCGTGACTATGACGGTCGGCGGTCGACCGGCGCCGAGGCAGCACGGTTATATAAGAACCCAGTCGATTCGCGGACGATGCCAGGGCAGCTGAGCGTCAACGAACGCGTCCTTCTTCATCTCTCCAGGTTCGCCACTGACACGCCTCCCGAGGAGTATCCCGAGGAGAGCACGCAGGTGGGCATAGCCGAGGGGGTAGGCATATCCCGCACGCACGTGCCCCGCGCGGTCAAGGCGCTCATCAGAGACGGCTCCGTGGAGGAGTTGAGGGGGAGGGTCGCGAAGAGGGACCGACGCATGAGCGTGTACGCGGTCACATCGGACGGCTTCAGAAAGGCCGAGGAGACCTGGGAACGCATGCGGACCTCTAGCCTGAGGGTGGTCAAGGGAGAAGAGGTCGTGGACATGGGCGGTGCGGCGCTCGAGGAGATGCTCGGGCGCAAACAGGCCATGGCGGTCGTCGCCCAGATGAAGGACGGGGTCGTCGAGCTGACGGAGAGGCGCAGGACTCCTGTGCGGGACCTGCTGAGGGCGCCGGCGTTGCCTGAGTTCTACGGTCGGGAGCAGGAACTGGACGCGCTGGAGTCGTTCCTGGACTCAAACGCGGCATTCTGCGCGGTCCTTGGCAACAGGGGATACGGCGCCACGAGCCTCGTCCGCAGATTCGTCCAGGACCACGAAGAGGCCGACGTGCTGTGGATACACCTGAGGGAACTCATCGCTCCGGAGGAGATCGCGGACGCCATCGTGTCCTTCGCGAAGAGGATTCGACAATCGGTGTCGGACCTTGACTCCGCGCTCTCGGTCCCGGGCATGATCGTCGTCTTGGACGGGTATCGAACCGTCGGGGAGGACTTGGTCGAGTTCATGGGAGACCTCGCAGGCACCGCGAGGGAGGCGAAGATGATCGTGACGGCGGGCGAAGACACCCCCGCCTACAACTGGTTCTACCAGAAGAAGCACGTTGACTCTGGCATGGTCAGGGAGATAAGGGTCAGAGGCCTCGACGAGCAGAGCGCCAAGAAGCTCCTGGAAACCCCGGGGATCGAGGAGGAGGCGTTCAGGAGGGTGTACCTCATGACGAGGGGGCAACCGCTGCTGTTGAGGATGCTCAGAGACGGCGACGCTGAGGGCCTCAAGAAGAACTCGGTCTACACCGCCGAGGAGATACGATATCTCCTGTTCCTCAAGAACAAGACGTGCTGATGACGGGCGTCACCATTCGATGCCCTTCCTCGCCGAGACTCCCTTGTCGAAGGGATGCTTGACCGTATCGATATATGACACGTAGTCCGCGTATTGTATGAACTCCTCGGGGGCGTTCCGCCCGGTGAGGACCACCTCGACGCCGTCGGCGCGGCTCTCCAAGAGGTCGACTATGTCCAGCGCCTTGACCAACCCGAAGAAGACCGCGACATTGACCTCGTCAAGCACGAGAAGGTCGTACTTGCCGCTCGTCGCCTGCTTCCGCGCGTGCTCCACCGCCTTCGCCGCGCTCCTCCGGTCCTTCTCGGTTATCGACCCCTGCCCGACGAAGCTCCCGGTACCGAACTGGGCCACGCGGACCTTCTTCAGCTGCTCAGCGGCGACGACCTCGCCCGTGGTCTCGCCCGTCTTCATGAACTGGACAATACATACTCTGAGCCCGTGACCGGCCGCGCGCATCGCCAGGCCGAAGGCGGCCGTGGTCTTGCCCTTCCCTGGGCCCGTTATCACGTGCACCCTGCCGAGGTGAGCGCCCGCTGACATACGTCAACCTAAGCGGCGAGGGACTAGAAATAATGAAGCCTCTTCTGTTAGACGCCCCTCACCCGAACCTCACGCGTCTGGAGTTCTCGTCCGGGAGCGTGAACTCGCGCTCCAGNNAGATACCCCAGCTGCTGGGTCTCGAGAGTCCTAGGGTCCACTGGCACGAGCAGGAAGGCGCCGTTCATGGCGATCTCCTCGTTCGTCAGCTGGATCGCCTTCATGACCGGGGAGAATCCATTCTCGGTTATCAGGTACTCGAGCCCGTCCAAGAGGACGACGGCCCCCACATTGGCCTTGATGAAGTCCGATATAGTACCGTGGATCTTCATCAGCCTGGTCGGTTCCAGGCTGAGCACCCCACTCGCGGCCTTCGTGCTCTTCGCGATCCACATGACCGGGCAGTCTAGCACGTGTTCCTGCTGTACCTTGTTCGGGTGCGCGCGCGTGATGACGAGCCCTCTCCTGCCCTCCGCCAGAAGCTTCTTGAACGAGTCGTAGGCCTTCGGGACTCCCTCCTCCGTGAAGAGGTACGAGCTTCCCTCCTTCAGGAGGACCGGGGGCTCGTCAGCGCTCATGCGCGGCCTTACCTCAGGCCGGCCTGGACGGCCAATCCCTCGTCCGTTATGTCGATGAGCTGTCGGCCGGTCGTGTGCTTCGTGCCCCTCATCTTGAGGACCTCGAGGAACTTCCTCCTCACCTTCTCCTCCTCCGGGTAAGAGAGCACGATCACGCCGTCGACCATGTATGACTCTTGGCTGTGAGAGATGTCGTCGTACGACATCTCGGCCGTGATTATGACCAGGCTGTTGAACGCTTTCAGGAACGCGAAGAGCTCGTGCATGAACTCCCT
>DUGQ01000063.1:0-168 GCA_013331315.1 Thermoplasmata archaeon | reverse complement strand
TGCGGCTCGGATATGGCGGTTATGTAGAGGCCCTTCTCGCCCTCCTTCGCCCCGTGAAAGAGGCTCTGAACCGCCAGGGTGGTCTTCCCGGTTCCTGGCTCACCCGCGACCAGGATCGCGGACGGGAAGGGGAACCCGTTCTGGAGCATGCTGTCGAGCCCGGGTATG
>DUGQ01000065.1:404-17678 GCA_013331315.1 Thermoplasmata archaeon | reverse complement strand
GCCCATCTGGTATCCCTTCCGATTCGGCTGGCACCTGGCAGCCGAGGTTCAAGGATGATTCGCGTCTCTATAATAAGTTGTTGATGTTCGCCCTCGACATCCGCCGTACCGGCTTGTAGAGGGGCCGCCCCGAGGAGATTGGCGGCTCGTACCAACCAGTGTCGATGCCGCGAACGACCGGCTCCGTCTCGGCGGCGTCGGCAGGGGCCTTCGCGCCGCACACCTTGCACCTGTAACCCTGGCCAACCCCCATCGACCCCATCCGTTTCCCGCACTCGCCGCACATTGGATTGGCGCGTTTCGCGTGCGCGGGCACGGCCGAAGACACGAGCATCTTCTCGGCGTTTAGGCTCCGGGGTTTGTCGCGGACCGAACCGTAAACTTCCACATCGTCACCTGGCAGGAGTAGTCTTGCGGCGCGGTTGAGGGGGCCGGATGGCTCGTAGAACGCGACATCGACCTCATCCCCATCTGTGACCCGGAGTATGACGTGGCCGCCCTCGATGGATCTCGGCGGTTCGGCAACTCGGGCCCGCACTCTCGCGGACATCCCGGGACGGAGTTCGCCCACCCTGCGACGGACCACGTGGTCGTCCGTACCTTGGTTCGTCAGGTACAGCAGCCAACTCCGGGGGCGCTCCCCATCGATCATGGCCCTGGCGCTCAGTAGCTCGTCTGGATCGTCCCCTCGTATTCCAAAGAGAACCGGGCAGGGAGATGCGGGGCATATCGCCACATGGCCGTTGTCCTGGTCGTAGTTGTGGAAGGTATGCCTCGTGCGGCGGTCCATATCGACGACGCTCTCGGCCGATATTCCGCGTTCTGTGCCGACGCGACTCTCCTCCCTGTACGATATCACCTCCCAAGTGCGGTCGTGCGGCCGCCAGGATATGGACGACGCTGCCCCGATCACACCTCGCCCGTTCTTGAACCCCTTCCAGGAGGCGCCGATGGCTTTCAACTCCCGCTCCACCCGCTTCATCGGCACGACGTCGCGGACGGCCTGCCAGTAGAGACCCTGTGACGGTCGTCTGTTGGTGGCCACGACTCCGGGGTTCGTGTTCTCGCAGTCGAACTCGGCGACGCGCTCGAGCACGGAAACCGCCTCCTCCAGGACCTCGTCCGGGTCCGCGGGCGTCCCATGTGCGTAGTACCTCACCGGACGGCCGTCTATCTCGCCGCACGGCCTGCTCTGCCCGGCACCGTGGCCCAACGGGAGGCACACCGCGGCATTCCCGCGGGTCTTCCAGGGAACGTTGGGGTTGAGTCGCACGAGCCGCGGCAGCCCGACCAGATCGCAGTCGCTGATCTCACCCAACATCAGGGTGGCAAGGTATGTCGTGCACATGCCCTGAGGGGAGTCGGTGTCGTCGAAGCCCAGGTATGTTGCGGGCACGCCTAAGGCAACGGGGGATCCCACAGAAAATGGTTACTGTCGTTACATGACGGTCATCGCGTGCGCCCTCAGGAAGATGACCATCGAGGTCTGGTCGACGAGGAGGGTGACGTCCACCAAGACGAACGCCCCGGCGGCCGCGGCCAACGTGTCGGAGAGCCGCAGCTCTATCGAGTGACCCCCCGACAACCCCTGAAGGCGGTAGCCGCTGTCTGTCGAAACGAGGGCCCCGGATATGTTGAACCTGTCGAACTCGAACACGCGCCAGTTCTCGCACAGGAGCTCCACGGAGAGAACGAGCTCGGGCCGAAGGACTTGCGTCACCTGTCCCGCGGTTGTGAATACTACAGTATCAGAGGCGTCTCTCGACACCTCCCCCTCGACCCGAACAAGATCGCCAATCACGAGCCGCTCGCTGAGCGGGCTCGCGACCCCGGACAGGCAGACGACCTTCACTCGCGGGCCGCCTGCGCGGTCGAGTATGGTCAGCGCCTCGGTGCCGGAATCGTAGGCCCGCATATCGACAACGATTCCGAGTACGATCACAGGGGCGCCCGTCTCGACCGTGAGGCAGTCCCGAACTTCCACCGTCGGGGGTGCGGTCTGAGACGCCAGGGCGAGGGCGGACCCCAGAGTAAGCAAGAGGAGGGTGCAGAGATGTCTTGTTCCTGGGATTCTCACGCCTATCGGCGCCCCACCGTTTGCTGGGAGGTTCAAGAAGTCGGCTGCAAGTAGTCAGATCCCCCCGGAAAAATGATTATAAGGCGTGCGGGACTACGGGTCTATCAGGTGATTTCGTGCCGAAGAGCCCCTTGACAGAGTACCGATTGGAGCTGAGCAGCTTTGTATGTGCAGTCTCGGTATTCCTGACGGTTGTGGGCGTGACGGGCGTCTTCCTCGAGGATCGCCTTCCGTCGTACCTGTTCGCCCTGGAGGAGTTGGCAGCGCCCTTCGGCTCATGGGTATACTGGCTGGTCGTCGCGGGGCCCCTCCTTCTGGTCGGGGGCATATGGTGGTTGTACGACTACTTCAAGAAGGCCCGGACGTTCGCCAGACTGGTGGCGACCCCGAGCAAGGCGAAGTTCGTCAGGAACCTCGATGAGATAGAGTACCTTGCGTGGTCGCTTCCCAGACGCTACGAGGAGCAGGTCTTCGAGAAGAAGCGTGAGTTCAACATCCGGTGAGGGTGTCGATGGCCGGCTTCCAGGGGCCCCCCTTCGTTTCCTATGGACCTCTCCCACCGGGGGAGGGGGGCGGCGTTGTCTCTACGGAGCCCCCTACGCTCAGTATCTTACCGGTGAGCCGTTCGACCTCGTCGGCCCGGCAGAGGAGCACGATCTCGATCCCCTGATCCTTAGCGGTGCTCTTCACATCGGCCAAGCCATGCAGTTCCGAGACAAGAGACATAGCCGCGTCCGTATGGGGCAAGAAAGCTCTGAGCTCAAAGGTTCGGTTCTCTGCTGACTCGATTGCATTCACCAGATGCTCAATCCCCGCCCTACTGGACGCAGAAAGAAGTACGATTTCGTACGCGGGATAGGACGTTTCCAAGAGATGCATGATTTCCGACTCACGAGATGGCGGTACGAGATCGGTCTTGTTGCCGACCACAATGACGTCTCTACCGTCCAGCTTGGGAACGAGTACCTCGAGCGACGTCATCAGCTTCTCCTTCATCACGTCGGCGGTCTCAGAGACATCGACTACAAGGAGGATCAGGTCCGCCAAGAATATCTCTTCAAGAGTGGAGTTGAACGCATCGATGAGGGTTGGAGGGAGATTCCTTATGAATCCAACGGTGTCCGTCAGAAGGATGTTTCTTCTCGTCAACTTGATTTGACGAGTCGTCGTCGAGAGCGTAGAGAAGAGCCTGTCGTCCACTAGTTCCTCCGCTCCGGACAATGCGTTGAGGAGTGCGGACTTGCCTGCGTTCGTGTACCCTGCCAGCGAAACGAGGAAGTACCCCCGTTTCCTGCGCATGGACCGTCGTATCTCTCTCTGCTTGGATCTGTCCTCAAGACTCTCCTCTATACGTCTGATATGGCTTCTGGCATGTTCATAATAGACTTCGGTTGCATATGCCCCACCACTCAGAAAACCCGGCCTTTCACCACTCTTCGCTTTGTGAATCCACTCTCTCAGGAACGGCAGCTCGTATCTCAGCGTCGCCAAAGTGACCTGGTTCTTCGCTTCCTCGGTGTGCGCGTGTTCCGCGAATATCCGCAAGATGACTCCGACTCGGTCGATGCATTCCTTCTGAAACAACATCTCGAGTGTGTGGTGTTGAGATGGTTTGAGGTTCCCGTTCACTACGATGTAGTCGATATCGACTGCCGCCAAGTCCTCCTTGACCTCTTCCACTTTCCCAGGCCCGAGGAAAGTGTTCTTGTGAGGTTCTGATCTCCTCTGTATTACCTCTCTCTCTATCGATATCTCAAGAGTGCGGAGAAGCGCACGTATCTCCTCGAGATCCTCATCGATCGACAACAGCGCCGCGCGCCTCAACCTCGTCCGTCTCCGTCGATTTCGCAGAAGGTTATCATAGTATATCGTCGTTTCCAGAAGAAATGAAGGAACGAACACCACCGCTTCCGATGGACCTCACCCCCACCACGCGGGCGCACGCTCGCACGTACGGAGTTGCACCGGAAACAAAGGGGGGCCTCTCACTACGTACGCAAAACGACGTCGTCAATCTTTTATTCGTAAGAGGGCATTTTCCGCAGGTGCTGGCTCCCGTGAAACCCCGAAATTTTGACGCTGCGGAATAAATGGTATATCGGGATAATATTAACTCTTAAGTACGCACGGTCGCATTCCCCAAATCCCTCAGTTTCGTGTGGACTGCGCGAGCGCATTTCCATCTGAAGTCTAAGGGGGAGGGGAAGGACTTTTCTAGGAGTCCGGGGGAATCCAATGCAGGACACAATCTTCCAGCAGTACATACGGCCCAGGTCACTTTTCAAGGGCGACAGAGACGTCCTTAGACCGTCCTATATTCCCGACGTGCTCCCCCACAGAGAGGAACAGATCGATCAGCTCGCCTCGATACTCGTCACCGCGCTCGAGGGGCAACGCCCTTCGAACATATTGCTGTTCGGGAAGACGGGGACGGGGAAGACGGCCACGATGAAGTATGTGGGCAAAGAGCTGGAAAGGGCGAACGCCGACGAGGGAAACGTCCACTTCGTCTACATGAACTGCGAGGTGGTCGACACGCAGTACGGCATCCTGCAGAACCTCGGCAACCTCTTCATAAACGACTTCCAGGAGCGGATACCGTTCACGGGCTGGAGCACGGAGCGCGTGTATCACATACTCCGCGAGAAGATCGACGAGACCCGACGGGTCATAATCATCGTCCTCGACGAGATCGACAAGCTGGTCTCGAAGAGCGGGGACGACGTTCTGTATCACCTCTGTAGAATCAACGACGACCTCAAGAACGCCCGAGTCAGCGTGATCGGGATATCGAACGACCTCAAGTTCACCGAGTTTCTCGACCCTCGCGTCCGCAGCTCCCTGAGCGAGGAGAAGATGGTGTTCCCGCCCTACAACGCCGAGCAGCTCAGGGACATCCTGAGCCAGCGCGCGGGGATCGCCTTCGACGAGAACATACTCGAACCCTCCGTCATCCCGCTGTGCGCTGCGTTGGCCGCACAGGAGCACGGCGACGCTAGGCGCGCGCTCGACCTGTTGCGGGTCGCGGCGGAGTTGGCGGAACGCAGCCACCTCTCGGTCGTCACGGAGTCAGAGGTGATCAAGGCCAAGAACAAGATTGAGCTCGACTGCGTCACCGAGGCGATACGGACCCTGCCCGTGCAGTCCAAGCTGGTGCTGATGGGCGTGGTGCTCAACGAGGAGAAGGGCAACGCCAAGCTCACGACCGGCGACCTCTACGAGACGTACAAGGAACTCTCGCAGTGCACCTCAGTCGCGATCCTGACACAGAGGCGCGTGACCGACCTGATATCGGAGCTGGACATGCTAGGCCTCATACATGCGCGTGTCAAGTCGTTCGGTCGGGGAGGGCGCACGAAGGAGATCGAGCTGAGCGTCCCCAACATCGAGGCGAAGCGGATTCTGCAGGACGACGAGACACTCGGCCAGCTGAAGAACTATAGGCTGAGGTACCAGACTACCCTCATGTAGACTCGTTCGGCGGCTCCTGTTCCGGCGGGGGCGCGGGCTCGGGTTCTTCCGTAGTCACTCCCGTGTCGCTAGGTGGCGGCGGAGGCCCAACGTCTCTTGGCTCGGCCATCTCCCTCTCCCTCTCGAACTCCTCCTTGGCCGCCTCTCTCCTTCTGGAGATCTTCTTCCTTATACGGTATGTCAAGACGACGTCGATCACTATCGGCACGATCACGATGACGGCGATCGAAATCCACAGGTTGTGCACGCTGTTCTCCGGGGCCTCGCTCTTGAGCGAGTCCGTGAACCAGAGCTTCAGGAGGCCGAACCAGGGGATCTCCCCCCTTGCCTTTCCGACGACCCAGTCGATGTCCACGGGTGTCGCGGTCGACCTGTAGGCCTGGTCGATGTATGTGTTATGATCCCCTTTCGTGATGAAACCATCCACGGGGTCTCCGCGCTGATCGCTAAGAATGAGTGCGATGTTTATGCCCACGGGGACGTCACGATATCCAACATGGTATATCGTCAGCGTGCTCGTAAGATAGTCCCACGCGTCGCCATCGCTGACAGACCACTTGTCCGCGGGCGCGTCCCTGAGCGCCTCGCAGCGGTAGCTGCCGTTCGGGTTCGCCTCCAGGTACACCATGGCCCTGTGGATGATCGGCGTGACACCGTCATCGCCGTTCTTCTTGTAGACGATGACGTCTCCGAAGTCGCCATAGGTTCTATGGCCGGTGACGACCCCCTCCATGTACGTGACGACATCGTCCGGGTTGCCGACGTCCTTGACGAGCACCATGTCCCCCGTGTCTATGGCCCCGAGCTGACTCACGTTGTCGTCGCTGTGCATCATGCTGTCCGACTCGACGACCACCAGGGGCGGCCAAAGGCCCGTGTAGGCGTACATGGCGAGAAGCACCGACGCGACGAAGATCATCGCGATGCCCGCGTCCCGAAGGAACAACATTCCCGGGCTGGGCCGCTTCTTGCCGACTGTGCCACCCGCATCGTCGCTCGTCACGACGCGTACAGGGGAGGGCCGGTATAAAACTGATACGGTATCCCCATCGTTGTCAGGTTCGGCCTCCTGAGCCATGGGTCTCACCTGTTTCGCAGTCACGAAAGAACAAGAGTATAGAAAACAGGGGTTTTGAAGGGGTTTCCGTGTCCGGGACCGCATCACGCCGTGATGTTGCAGTCGCACGGGCAGGTCTCGTAGTTGGTCTCATAGTCGTACGAGTAGTTGTAGCCGTAGTTATAGGGCATGTCCGAACCGTCACCGGCCCACTTCCACTGGTGCTGATGGGCCCACTTGTAGAGGTTCTCAAGCCCGAGGGCGTCCGCCACGGGCTCCGAGGCGACTGCCGCCCCGGCTATTCCTACGACCGCAAGGACACCGACGATCGCGAGTACCACGATGGTCTTCATTTTGCGTTCACCTCCTCTCTCGCTACGGGCGCGCTGTTGCCTCACACCCGAAGCTTGTTGGGTACAAGTTTGGTTGAAAGGGTATTTGGAGTTGTCCTGAAAAGTGCCCAGAACCGTTTCACAAGGGTGAAAAGTGCCCTGAAAAGTCTCCGTTTGGAGGCTCATTCGAAGTCGAACGCGATCCGCACCTTGTTCGTGGACCCGTGCCGCTCCTTCGAGATGACCCCCTTCTCCACCAGTCGGTCGAGCACCCGGGACACCTTGGCGTTGGACATTTTTGTACGTTGTATCAGGTCCTTCTGCAGCGCCTCGCCACCCGCGTCCATGATGGTCCGGAACATCGTCCGCTCGTCCCCCGTCAACAGTCTGAGGACGAGGTAGGTCTCCCTCTTCTTCTCCGCCTCGACGTCCCCCGGCTCGGGCGCCTCGAGGCTCACGACCGCCTCGGTCTCCATCGGCTCGTCGGCTGCAACGACGGGAGGCGCCGGCTCGACGTCGACCGCGGGCGACTCCTTCGGAGGGGGCGGGGGCAAGTAGGATTTCATCGAGGGAGGCAGGGGCTCGTACTCCTCACGTAGGAAGATGAACATCACCGCAACGGCTATCACGAAGGAACAGACCACGATTATCGCGAGATCCGAGGACGAGTACACGTTCCTGTCGCCCATGCCCGGGGTCGTCACGTCCTCGTCGGGTTGCTGAGAGAATATCGCGTAGCCGAGGAAGACTATCGCCGCCACCGCGAATACCGCCGCAACCACCTTCGTCCATTTGCCCAATCGCATCCCTCTGGCCGACCTCGCTCGATTCCTTCCTAACATCCCCCTCCGTATATCTACCCTTCTGAGCCCCTATCGGTCCCTCCAATGCGCAAGTTAAAAAAGGCCCGCATCGTTCACGCCAGGGGGGCGTGCGCAATTGCCTCATGACCACAACAGCAGGATATCGAAAGACCGCTACTTCATGAACATAGCCATTGAGGTGTCTCGAAGGAGCACCTGCACTCGGAGGCAGATAGGCGCCATAATCGTCAGCGATGTCGGGGAGATCAAGAGCTCCGGGTACAACGGAAACCCCCGGGGGTTACCCCATTGCGAGGAGATGGGCTGCATCCGTGACAAGCTCAAGATCCCCTCGGGCACGCGCCTGGAGACCTGTACCGCGGTCCACGCCGAGCAGAACGCCCTCATCCAGGCGGGGACCAATTCCCGCGGGTCGACCCTCTACTCGACGATCGTCCCTTGCCCCATCTGCGCGCGCATGATACTCAACGCGCAGGTCGCCCGCGTGGTCTACATAGGGGACTACGCCGACCTCGCGGGGTTGGAGCTGCTGAAGCAGGCAGGCCTGGAGGTGGCGAGGATGGACCCCGCGGACTTCAAGGACAAGCTCGCTCGCTGACGCAGTCTGCCGTAATCGGTCCCGCTGCCGGTCGTCACCGCTCATCGTCGGATCAGGCCGGAGGGGGGTTCCCGTACATCTTCGTGGTGTAGTAGTAGGTCTCGAGCACCTGGTCCCATCCGGTGTCCGTGACGAAATCGAGCCCGACCGCGTCATACGCCCGCCCGAGCGTGTCCCAGTTCGCCTCGTACACGCCAACGGACGGGGAGACGAAGACGGAGAGACCGGTGACCTTCTCTCGCATCCGCCAACTCGCCCAGTCGTGGATTATCACTTCGTCCGCGGCCGCGACTATCGCGTCGGCGCAGGCGGCCGCCGTCGGATAATCCTCGGCTAGTACCTCCCCCAGCGTTGTGAACATGACCCTGATGTCAGGGTAGAACCACACGCCCATGCAGTTTATCCACAGGGATATGTCGGCGTCCATAGCCGCGGTCTTCAGATACTTGCCCAGGGAGCAGTCCTTTGGAATCACGGCGTCCCTGAAGGAAGCGAAGGCCTCTATCATCGGGTCGAGCCCGTTCAGGTCGACGACCGAGAGAGACCCGAAATCCTGCATGTACGGATACAGCGTGGGCAAGGTGTGCAACGGGGCGGAGTACCACGCCTCGTAGTCGTCCACCAGTTTGCACGCCAGGTCGAGCGGCTCGATGTCCGGGTTCACGGAAAGGCCTTCCATCAGCGCTATGTAGTTCTGCCCGTCGAAAGGCACCCCCAGCTCGGACGCGACGAGGTACGACGCGGTGCCCCGCAACTCGTAAGCGACCTCCACAGTACCGAGCGTGCACGCGTCGAGCGAGATTATGTCTATCGTCTTCCCGCTCTTGTCCAAGGCGTCGCGTATCCCAGCTCCGAGGCCGTCTATCGACATCCACATCTTCTCCAGGTCCGAGTCCGGAAGGTCCTCGTCGGAGCATAGCCCGAGGTATCCGTTGCCGTGGTTCTGCACCACCAGCATGAAGTTGTCACAGGCGAGGCTCGGCTCGGTCAACGCGTATGTGAGGAAAGACGAGAGCGTTTCCGGGGATGAGGAGTTCACCTCGCCGAGCACCTGCTGTTCGACCCATCCTTCCTCGGTGAACGTGCTTATGTTCGCTGGCAGCTCCAGCCTGTCGAAGAACGTGCACAGCGCGACATCCTCCAGATTCGTCAGGTGCTCCATCCACATCTCGATGAAGTACTCCGTGTACTCGTCGAGGTTGTTGTCGCTAGCCCAATACATCGCGAGCGTCCACTTCCTTTGCGCGTCGTCCTCTTGAGCGACGGTCTGAGCCCATCCGCACGAACCGGCCATCCCGGGCGCGACGAGCCCCACTACCGTGATCAGGGCGAGGACGGCCGCTCCTTTCGTCAATCGATACCTCCTCGAAAGCGTCTTGATCCCCCATTCGGCGGAGGCGCGCGTGCGCCGCCGACCCGGCATTGGGAGCGCAGGAATGCGCTATAAACCTGCCGTGGGTCAGTGCCTCTGAATGCATACTGTTGTTCATCGCCAGGAACCCGCGAGCCGACGGGACGGCGGCCTCTTCCCCCCGTCATCTCCCGTTGGGCAGCGGTGCGCCGAATCTCTCGACGCAAGCCCGGCCCCACGATAGCCTATTTATATCCTGACGGCATCAGCACACGGGGGGCGTGTCAACCTTGGGCAAGGCCGACATACTTAATCAGATACGTGAAGCAGAGTTGAAGGTCGAGGCCACGCTCAGAGAGGCCGAGGAACGCAGGAAGCAGCTCCAGGCCGAGGGGAAGCGTCGCGCCATCGAGAGGGCCGAGACCGCGGAGGTCGAGCTCAAGAAGGAACTCGACTCGCGCATGTCCGCGGCGAAGGTTCAGATCGAGGCGAGGAAGAAGGCGGTCCTGGAGGAAGGCGAGAGACGGGCCGAGGCGCTCGCTGCCAACGCCAAGCGCAGTACTGTGAAGGTCAAGGCCTTCGTTCTATCGGAGTTCGAGAGGGCAGCTGATGCTTAGACCCGAGGAGATGACAAGGGTAGTCGTCGTAGGCTCGATGGATAGTCTGGACGCCACGATCGAATGCCTGTTCGACCTTGGCGCGCTTCATCTGATCGACTTCACTGGCGAGGAGGACGATTTCGGCATCGGCGAGCCCTTCCCGAGGGCGTCCGAGGCATCCAAACGGCTCCTGAAGCTGAGGGCGCTGATGCGCTCGCTCGAGATCGAGGAGTACAAACCCTCTCGCAAGATGCCCGTGTCCGAGATAGAGGGCAGGTTGGACCAGGCTCTCGTGACCATGGACCTCAACATATCCGGCAAGGTCGAGTCGAGGCAGAAGATCCAGACGCTGATTCGGGAGAGAGAGGCCGAGACCCGCTCTCTCGAGCCGTTCTCGTCATTCGGACTCAAGGTGGAGGACCTCAGAGGCTACCGCAGTGTCGCCGTGCTGTCAGGGGTCTGCAAGGCCGACCCCGAGGCGGCCCTCTCCTCGAAGGTCAAGGAGTACGAGCTGTTCAAGGCCCCCGCGGTGGGCGGGGTCGCGCTCATACTGTTCACCAGGGACAAGGACCAGGTCGAGGCCAGCCGGATATTGGTCGAGCACGGGTTCCAGGAGGTCAAGCCGCCCGAGTTGTCGGGCAGGATGGACGAGATAGTCTCCAAGAACCGGTCCCACGTGGCCGAGCTGGAAAGGGACCTGGATCGGGTCGAGAACGAGCTCGAGCAGGCCAGGAAGCGCTTCGCCGACATGATCGTCGCCTCGGAGGAGTACCTCTCGATAGAGGTGATGAAGGCGGAGACGCCGCTCCGGATCGCCACCAGCAAGCACTCATTCGTGATAGATGGGTGGATGCCGACGGCGAAGGTGAAGGAGATCCATTCGGAGCTCAGCACCACGTGTTCGGGCCTGGCTTTCATCGAGACCATGCCCGCAGACCACGAGGACGAGCCTCCCGTGAAGCTGAAGAACCCCACGCCCGTGCGTCCGTTCGAGTTCTTCATCAGTCTCGTCTCGACACCGCGCTACAAGGAGGTCGACCCCACGTTCGTCCTCTTCATCACCTTCCCGCTCTTCTTCGGCTTCATGATAGGGGACCTCGGCTTCGGCCTGGGCCTGTTCCTGCTCGGGCTCGTCATAACGACGAAGCTCAAGGACTCCGCGGACCTTAGACGGCTCGGGATGATAATCATGGCCGGGGGTATCGTCGCCAGCGTGTTCGGGCTTTTCGTGTTCGCGGAGGCGTTCGGGGTTCCTTTCCATCCACCGGAAGAAGCCCACGACGAGCACTCGTGGGAGGCGGTCGCGAACATACCCATACACCCCGTTCTGGACAAGATGCACGACATCAAGGAGATGTTGGCCATCTCGATCCTAGCTGGGTGGGTCCATCTCACGCTCGGGTTCGTGTTCGGCTTCATGAACCACGTCAAGCACAACATGAAGCACGCGCTCGCGAAGATAGCGTGGCTCCCGATACTCTTCGGCATGTTCGCCGAGATCATGGTGATCGCGGGGAACGCCACGGCGACGAGCGAGATCATGAACGCCACGGTCCTCGCCGTGCTTCCGGACATCACGACGAGCGTCGTCGGCACGGTCGTCTCGATACCCGCGGTCGTCCTCATCGTGATCGGCGTGATAGCCCTCCCGTTCACCGAGGGCGCGCTCGCGTTGACCGAGGTGATCGGGCTCTTCACGAACCTGGTGTCTTACACCAGGTTGGCGGCCCTCGCGGTGGGCAAGGGGGCGATGGCGCTCGCGTTCAACACCATGCTGTTCCCGCTGATATTCGACAGCGGCAGCATAGGCGTCGCGATAGCTGGGGCGGCCGCACTATTCATCACGCAGATGTTCTTCGTGTTCTTCCTCGGCGCGTTGTCCGCCGGGATCCAGGCAATCAGGTTGAACTATGTGGAGTTCTTCCTCAAGTTCTTCGAGGGCGGAGGGATAGACTTCGAGCCTCTGAAGTACGAGCGGAAGCACTCAGTGGGCAAGACATCGAGAGAAGGAGGAATGAAATGCTAGAGTATGACGCACAGGGGTTGGCGCTGATCGGCGCTGGGATCGCATTGGGTCTCGCGGGGATTGGCACCGGCCTGGCGCAGGGACAGATTGGCGCGGCCGCGGTCGGCGCGACGGCTGAGGACCCGAAGATGTTCGGAAAGGGCATGATCCTGTTGGTCCTGCCAGAGACAATCGTGATCCTCGGCTTCGTCGTCGCGTTCCTGCTGTACGGAAAGGTGTAATCCGGGAACGGATCATTGACCGCTATACGCTGCGGATAGGAGAGCGTGAGGACCATGGGCTTGGACAAGTTGGTCGAGGACATCCTCCGGAAGGGGCAGGAGCAGGCGCGGGAGATCGTGCGACAGGGCGAGGCCGAGCGCGACGAGCAGACGGGCGCCGCAGACGGCGAGATCAAGGAGAGCCGCGAGAGGGCGCTCAAGCGGGTCGAAGGGCAGATCGCGCAGCTCGAGCAGCACGAGCTCTCGAGCGCGGAGCTGGAATCGAGGAAGATACTCCTCGCCGCCCAGCGCGAGGTGCTCGAGGACCTCAAGGAGCGCTCGCTGGCTGAACTGGCGGCGTACCCGCCAGAGAAGAAGCACCCCCTCTACGCGAAGCTGTTCGCGAAGGCGAAAGGCATCCTCGGGGACTGCAACGTATACTCGAACGAGGCCGACCGCTCCGCCCTCAAACCACCGCCGGGCATCGCGAGCGTCGGCACGATCGACTGTGTCGGAGGGCTCGTGTTCGAGAGCAAGGACCGCAGCGTGAGGCTGGACTACAGGTTCGAGACGATGCTCGAGGAGGTCTGGAGCCAGAAGATGAACGAGATATACACACAGCTGTTCGGCTGAGAGGAACTGCATGAAGGTATTCGGTCGGAGGGGCAACTACGCGTACGCCTGCGCCCGTGTCAAGGCGCGCAAGAAGTTCCTGCTCTCAAGGGACGTCTATTCGCGCCTCCTGATGATGGACGTGCACGAGATAGGCAGGTTCCTGGGGGAGACGCAGTACAGGGACGAGATGACCCATTACGCGTCTCGCTACTCAGGCGCCGACCTCGTGGAGGTCGCGGTCACCAAGAACCTCGCGGAGACCTACTCTGACATCCTCAGCTTCACCACCGGTCGGTTGCGCGGCATGGTGGGTAACTACCTCAGGAGGTGGGACACGTTCAACGTCAAGACCATCCTCCGGGGAAAGGTCTCCGGGGCGGAGGTCGAAGAGGTGATGGACACCGTCGTGCCCGCAGGCGCCTTCTCGGAAGCCTACCTGAAGTCGCTGATAGCGATGGAGACCACCAGGGCGGTGATGGAGGACCTCTCGAAGCATCCTTCACTTCGGATAACCCCGGAACTGGAGAGGGACGTCGTCGAGGCGAGCAAGTTGGCCCCGCTGGAGGATCATCTGGACATGTCGATGTACAGGGACCTGCTCGACGTCATCGAGCCGATTAACAACGCCGCGAAGCTTCTCCGGGACTTCATCCGCAGGGAGATCGACGTGACCAACCTGAAGGTGCTTCTGAAGCTGAAGGCCGAGGGGCTGACCGAGGACAAGATACAGAAGTATCTCATCCCCGGCGGCATGGAGTTCGGGATTGACAGGCTGAGGACCATGGCCCAGGGCGCGGGGGTCGACCAGATACTCGAGGAGCTGGAGAAGTCGTCTCTGTACGAGACGATCAAGCCGAGCATAGACAAGTTCCGGGAGGACAGGAAGCTGTCGGGGCTCACGATAGCTCTCGACAAGGCGCTGATACGGACCGCCGAGAAGTTCGGAAGGTTCTACCCTCTGTCGGTCCTCCCGATAATAGACTACATAATCAGGAAGAAGACAGAGGTCGACAACATCAGGATAATCGCGAGGGGCAAGGAGAGGGGCCTCTCGAACGATGTGATACAGGATCTGTTGGTGATGTGAGATGGAGATCGCAGTCGTCGGGTCTGAGGATTTCGTCGTAGGGTTCAGGCTCGCCGGCATCAAGAAGGTCTACGGCGTGCCGCCTGAGAAGCTTCAGGAGACGATAGCCTCCCTAATGGAGCAGGAGGACATCGGGATACTGGCGGTGCACACCAAGGACCTCGATTCGCTGCCCCAGCATCTCAAGGACAAGATGATGGGCAGCGTGGACCCCGTCGTGATCCCTGTCGGAGAGGAGGAGGGAGACATCCGGGACAAGGTGCGACGGGCGATGGGTATCGACCTTTACAAGACCAAGTGATAGAGGAGGAGCGATCCGCATGGAGGAACAAGGCAAGGGAAAGATCGTCAGGATAGCAGGGCCGGTCGCCACGGTAGAGGGTATCTCGCCGAGGATGTACGATGTCGTGCTCGTGGGCGGCCTCAGCCTCATGGGCGAGGTCATCAAGCTCGTCGGCGACAGGGCCATCATCCAGGTCTACGAGGACACGTCGGGCATTCGCCCCGGAGAACCGGTCGTCAACACGGGCGAGCCGCTCCAGGTCGAACTCGGGCCGGGGTTGCTGTCCAGCATATACGACGGCGTCCAGAGGCCGCTGCCTGTGCTCAAGGAGATGCAGGGGGACTTCGTGTCCAGGGGCGTGACCGCGCCAGGACTCGACCGCGCCAAGAAGTGGAAGTTCACACCGAAGGTCAAGCGCGGGGACGAGCTTCAGGGCGGCATGGTCATAGGCGAGGTGCCCGAGGGGAACATGGTCCACAGGGTGTTGCTGCCACCGAAGGTGCACGGCAGGGTCAAGGCCATATCCGAGGGGGCGTTCACGGTCGAGGAGTCGGTCGGCGAGTTGGAGAACGGGCACGTCATCGGTCTCACGCAGAAGTGGTCCGTGAGGACGTCGAGGCCGTACTCGGAGAAGCTGCTTCCCGACATACCCCTGGTCACCGGCCAACGGGTGCTCGACACGCTGTTCCCGCTCGCGAAGGGCGGCACGGCCGCCATCCCCGGCGGGTTCGGGACAGGGAAGACCGTCACCTCTCAGCAGCTGTCCAAGTGGAGCGACGCGCACATCGTCGTCTACGTGGGCTGCGGGGAGAGAGGCAACGAGATGACGGAGGTGCTGACGTCCTTCCCCGAGCTGGAGGACCCGAAGACGGGCAAGCCCCTCATGGGCAGGACCGTCCTGATAGCGAACACTTCCAACATGCCCGTCGCCGCGCGGGAGGCGTCGGTGTACACGGGCATAACCGTCGCCGAGTACTACAGGGACATGGGATACGACGTCTCGCTCATGGCCGACTCTACCTCCCGCTGGGCGGAGGCGATGAGGGAGATATCCTCCAGGCTGGAGGAGATGCCCGGCGAGGAGGGCTACCCTGCCTACCTGGCATCGAGGCTGTCCGAGTTCTACGAGAGGTGCGGCCGCGTCAAGACGCTCGCGGGCCCGACAGGGTCCATATCCGTCATCGGGGCGGTGTCGCCCTCGGGCGGGGACTTCAGCGAGCCGGTGACACAGAACACCCTCAGGATCGTCAAGGTCTTCTGGGCCCTCGACTCGAAGTTGAGGGAGAGGAGGCACTTCCCGGCCATCAACTGGCTCACCTCGTACTCGCTGTACAGCCCGATACTCGAGGACTGGTACCGCAAGAACGTGGCCGAGGACTGGAGCGCGGTCAGGCTGTGGGCCATGGAGACCCTGCAGAAGGAGTCGGAGCTGCAGGAGATCGTGCAGCTCGTAGGGTCGGACGCCCTGCCCGAGCAGGAGCGGCTCACGCTCGACGTCGCGAGGATGATCCGGGAGTTCTTCCTGCAGCAGAGCGCGTACCACCCGGTGGACACGTACAGCCCTCTGAAGAGGCAGTACGAGTACATGCGCGCCATCCGCCGGTACTTCGACCTCGCGAAGAAGGCCGTTTCGTTGGAGGTACCGCTCGAGAGGATACAGTCGCTCAAGTGCAGGACCGAGCTGGGCAAGCTGAAGTTCGAGGAGACCATAGACGAGGACCTCAAGGGTATGCCCGCGAAGATGGAGCAGGAGTTCTCGGAGCTGGGGGTGTGACGCATGGCGAAGGAGTACCACACAATATCGCAGATAGCCGGACCGCTCGTCTTCGTCGAGAAGACCGAGCCCGTCGCGTACGGCGAGCTCGTCATGATCGCGCTCCCCGACGGCTCGAACAAGAGGGGGCAGGTCCTGGACACGTCGGACGAGGTCGTGGTCGTGCAGGTCTTCGAGGGCACTGGCGGCATAGACAAGGCGTCCGGCGTGAAGTTCCTCGGCGAGACCCTTAAGATGCCGGTCTCCAAGGACATGCTCGGGCGCATACTGTCCGGGTCGGGAGACCCGCTCGACAAGGGTCCACCGATCATACCTGAGAAGCGCCTCGAGATCATAGGGGCGGCGATCAACCCCTACGCGAGGGACAACCCGCGCGAGTTCATACAGACTGGGATTTCCTCAATAGACGGCATGAACACCCTCGTCCGCGGCCAGAAGCTGCCGATCTTCTCAGGATCTGGCCTTCCTCACAACGACATCGCCCTGCAGATCGCGAGGCAGGCGAAGACGCTCGGGGAGAAGGAGGAGTTCGCGGTCGTCTTCGGGGCGATGGGCATCACGAGCGAGGAGGCCCAGTACTTCATGAAGGACTTCGAACGCACGGGCGCGCTGAAGCGCGCCGTGGTCTTCCTCAACCTCGCGGACGACCCCGCCATCGAGAGGCTCCTGACGCCGAAGCTGGCGCTCACGACCGCGGAGTACCTCGCGTTCGACCTCGAGATGCACGTGCTGGTCATCCTCACCGACCTGACGAACTACTGCGAGGCGCTGAGGCAGATAGGCGCCGCGAGGGAGGAGGTGCCCGCGAGGCGTGGCTATCCAGGGTACATGTACACCGACCTCGCGAACCTGTACGAGCGCGCGGGAAGGATAAAGGGCAAGAAGGGCTCGATCACGCAGTTCCCGATCCTCTCGATGCCCGGTGACGACATCACCCATCCGATACCGGACCTGACGGGCTACATCACCGAGGGGCAGAT
>DUGQ01000065.1:0-305 GCA_013331315.1 Thermoplasmata archaeon | reverse complement strand
GACTTCGCCGAGTCGTTCGAGAACAGGTTCGTGAGGCAGGACGGCAACGAGGACCGCACCATCATGCAGACGCTGGACCTTGCCTGGGAGCTGCTGTCCGCGCTGCCCGTTGAGTCGCTGACCAAGATAGACCGCAAGTTGATCGAGAAGTACCATCCATCATCGAAGAAGTGATTGGGAGATGCCTGTAAGGGAAGTCCAACCGACGCGTTCAGAGCTGCTCGAGGTCACCAGGAAGATCAGGCTGACCCAGAACGGCTACAAGATCCTCAAGCTGAAGAGGGACGGCCTGATACTCGAGTTCT
>DUGQ01000028.1:3101-3356 GCA_013331315.1 Thermoplasmata archaeon | reverse complement strand
CGTGACCGTCTTCGCGGGCTTCGGAGCAATCATCATGCTCTTCCTGATAGGCCTTGAATGCGACATCAAGGAAATCTACACGCGGAGGAACATCGTCATCGCAATCGGTGGGATATCCCTGCCGTGGGTGGCGGGCTTTCTGATCGCCTGGTTCATGCTTCCTGAACCGGGCGTCGACTACGACCGCTTCAATCAGTCCATATTCATCGGCACGGCGCTTGTCGCGACGAGCGTCGCGATAACGGCGGGGGGGCT
>DUGQ01000028.1:475-3089 GCA_013331315.1 Thermoplasmata archaeon | reverse complement strand
ACTCGGCGCCGCCGTCGTCGACGACGTGCTGGGGATGGTCGTTCTGGCCATAACCGCTGGAGTGGCGACGGGTGAGGGGCTCGACCCCGTCGGATTCTTCTGGATAGTCCTCGCGGGGGTTCTGTTCGTAGGGCTCGGGTCCTACGTCGGCATGAAGTTCGTGGTGCGGGTGATCGGGAGGGTCGAGAAGTACGGGATCGCCAAGGGGATGAAGGAGAGCGGCTTCTTGTTGGCCCTGGCCTTCGCCTTCTTGTACGCGTTTATATCCGAGGAGATAGGCATCTCAGCGATCGTGGGTGCGTTCATCGCCGGGACTAGCTTCTCCAGGTGTGAGTACCGGCGGCAGTTCATGGAAGGGATAGTCTTCCTCGAATGGGTGTTCGCCCCGATATTCTTCCTCTCGCTGGGGATCATCGTGGACATCAGCCTGCTACCGATAGAGATGTGGCTCTTCGCGGGCGTCCTCGCGATAGTGGCAATGCTCTCTAAGCTGGTCGGTGGTGGACTCCCAGCCAAGCTCTTCGGGATGAGCAGGCGCGAGTCCGTGTCTGTGGGTCTGGGCCTGGCGGCTAGGCTCGAGGTGGCGATGATCATAGCCTTGTACGGGTGGAACGCCANNACTCGGCGATCATAATCATGGGCGTGATATCGGTTCTGGTCGCGCCGACTCTCCTGCGCATCATGGTCAAGAGCCTCGGGAACGCCGGGAACGAGCAGGGTCTAGCGCCCTCTTGCGATATTGGCGAGCGACCTTAGCCGCCCCTCGCCCCCGCCCTTGCCTTCTCTCTCGTATTGGAGCGCGGTCCCGATTATCAGGGCCAGGACCTCTATCCACCTGATCGTCACCGGGTCGGGGAACTTTCCGTCCTTCGTTCCGGATATCTCGAGCCACCCTATGAGCTCTCCAGTCCGGCTAAATATGTGCGTGTCCAGGTAGTCCCCCTCGATGCAGTCCTCCACGGACCTTCGCCTGGCCTTGAGGAGTATCGGGCGGGTGAACGTGTCCTCCTCTCCGTCCACGAAGGGCTTGTCCTCCGCGAGGAAGAGCTTCGTGTACTTGCTGAGTTGCCTCCCCTTGTAGTACCTCGGATCGGTGAACTCCTCGAGCGTGTACGCGAGCTCCTGGTGAGCCTTCCAAGCGTCCGGTCTGAGGCCGCACATGATCTTGTACCTGTACTTCCCGTCCGAGTCCTTCAGACCGATCGTCACCTCTTTCAGCCAGAACTGCCTGTTCACCGTGTCTGCCACGTCTTGAAGAAGCTTGGTCAGTTTGAGGTCGCTCTCGCGGAACTGCGCGATCACGGACAGGAGCTTGTCGAGCATCCTCCTCGTAGGGTCCTTGGGGCCGTAGAGGTACGCGGCCCTCAGCTTCCTTTCGACCTCGTCGTGCAGACTATCGCTTGCGGTTACCATATGCCCAACAACCAGTTCGTCCTGTGAATGAACCCGCTGTCCGAGCGGGATACCCCGACCGTTAGCGGCATTATGGAGGGTATACAAGATTGTTTTGGCGGAATCGTAGGTCGGTGCGCATGGAACGTACCGCTAATCTCTTCCGAACACTCCTCGGAAGCGGCTGTGCCTTACCAGAGCGCGTCTACCCACATTCTGTCGAGGAACGTCAGGAATAGCACAGCAGCGAAGGGCGTCCATGACGCCACCCAGTAGACCGACCACTCCACAGGTCTCTCCTCAAGCATCTTCCTGTTAGTGATGACTATCGAGCCGACCAACGCGACGACGAGAGTGAGGAACATAACTCCTCCGCCGAAGATGATTATCATTCCGAGCCACCGTACTCAAGGATAGGCTTCCTGTCCTAATGCTTTTGCCGGTCCTTACGGCCGGGGCTGGTGCCGGCTTCAGGCGTCAGTGTTCAGTCAGGGCGTCCACTCGCCCTCGATTCACCGGCCGAAACAGAGCTGCGATAGTATTATCTTCAACCATCCGGTTCGGGGCGAGGGGAGTTCGACATGACTGATGAGAAGACCCTATCGGCGCGCGAAGTGAAGTTGACTATCTCGACGGCCCTGGCAGCTGCCTTCGGGTTCGTGATCGCGCTTCTGTGGAAGGACGTGGTCACGGGCGGTCTGAAGGTCGCTGGAATCGACACGACCTTTGCTGAAATCGACTTCGTTGGTTGGATTCTGTACATGGTCCTTGCCGTAGTGCTGACGGTCGTCATGGTCGTCCTGATCGTCGTGGTCGGCCGCTGGGGAAGCAAGTAGGTGCGCCCGCGGTAGATCTCAACAGGTGGCGGGGAATCGGAGCACGGTTTCCCCGCCAAACCCCTTTACATTTCTTCTTCCAACATGACCTTCATCTTGGCACACACGGTTCCCAGGCTGAGATGGTCCCGTCATGACCGGTTTGCGGTCATTCGCCTTCTGTCAGGGCGTCGAGAAGCGTCCTCTTCCTGTGGCTGTATCGAATGATGTATCCGATGACAGCTATTGCGATTCCGACCCCGCACAAGGCAAGTACTCATAATGAAAGCCAGAACATGCACGCGCCTTCGGCCGAATCGCCATCAGAGCAAGGGCTCCTTGCCAAGAACTGATACACAATCACCATGAGGCATGATGCGACAATCAGAATCCCGACCCTGATCAAG
>DUGQ01000028.1:0-459 GCA_013331315.1 Thermoplasmata archaeon | reverse complement strand
CTTTCTTGACTCGTCTGCTAGGGCCATTGCCTCCTCCGTCAGGTAGTATCTTGAAGAAGTTCCTGATCACGGTCGGCAGCCCATCGTAGTTGACTAGGCCTCTAGATTTCTTACTTCCCATTTCTCCCAGCCGCTTAGAGTCACGTGTGGGAGATAATGAACCTTTCTCTGGCTATCCGCGCCCACGGCCACTTGTATGGAAGTCGTGGGCTTTGTGGAAGTGTATGATAGCCTGAGATGGGTCGTCTTTCGACGTAGGTAGATTGCCCCTCGCAAGACCTCCTCTCTTAACCATTATGACCTTCAGTAGAAAGGGAAGGAGAGAGGCTACGACCTCTCTCATATAGGTTTGACGCGGCGTTTCTACGCGCTGAGAGCCGTCAGGAAATCTCCCCAACCAGTATCTGCCGCGAATTGGGTACTGAGATAGTCCGCCCCGTACCAGCCCCAGTCGTTGTC
>DUGQ01000116.1 GCA_013331315.1 Thermoplasmata archaeon | reverse complement strand
CCGACCGCGAACGGGTTCGCGGCGGTCGCGATCGCCAGGCCCCTGAAGGATTCCTCGATCGGCTTGAGCACCGCCGCGTCCCCGTGAGACCAGTGCCCGGTCTTCCCCTGGAGCGGCTTTATCACGGTGCTGGCCCGCACCTCGTGGTCGTATTGACGTATGACCCAGTCGCGGCTGCATATGTTCTGGTCCGATAGCAGCGCGAGTAGCTCGCGGTCGTACCTCGTCTTCGCTTTGGGCGGGCGCTCCTTCTTCCTCCGGGCAGAGGAGCCCGCGGCGCACGGCCTGCAGTACTCGGGCCCCGCGGTGAGGAACTCGAGCTCCAGGTCGAACACCTTGACGCCCGAGTGGTACAGTCTGACGCGCTTCTCGCGTATGATCTTGCCCACGGGAGTCGCCGGGACGTCCCAGAGCTTGAAGATGTGGAGGACCTTGTCGACGTTCCTCTCGGAGACGGACAGCATCATCCTCTCCTGGGATTCAGAGACCCATATCTCCCAAGGGGCCAGCCCTTCTTCCTTGAGGGGCACCTTCCCCAGGTCGACCTCCGCCCCGCAACCCCCTGCGAGGGCTATCTCGCCGACGACGCACGACAGGCCTCCGCCCCCGAGGTCCTTCATCCCGTTGACCAACCCCTTCGTGTTCGCCTCGAGGACCGCGTGCATGACCGGCTCCTTCATTATGGGGTCTCCCAGCTGGACCGCCCCTCTGGACTCCGTCTCGCTGTCCTCCGTGAGAACGGCGGACGCGAACGTGACACCGTGTATGCCATCCCTGCCGGTCCTTCCCCCGACGAGTATCAGGACGTCTCCCGGCCCCCTGACGGCGTTCCGCCGGATGTTCCTCTTCTCGGCTATCCCGACGCACCCCACGTTCACTAGGCAGTTCCCGACGTAGCTCTCGTCGAACCACAGTCCGCCGGATATCGTCGGGATGCCGACCCTGTTGCCGTAGTCCCGGATACCCGCGACCACGCCCCCGAGCAGGTACTTCGGGTGCTTGACCCCCTCGGAGAGCTTCCTGGCCGGGTAGTCCAGCGGCCCGAAGAAGAGCGGGTCCACGAGCGCGACCGGCTGCGCTCCCATGCACAGGACGTCCCGGAGTATGCCTCCTATCCCCGTGGCGGCGCCGCCGTATGGCTCAACCGCGCTCGGGTGGTTGTGGCTCTCGATCCTCAGCGCGTACGCGTGGTCCCTGTCGAACTCCATGACNNTCAGGAAGACCTTCGAGCTCTTGTAGCAGCAGTGCTCGCTCCACGCCTGCCCTATCGATTGTAGCTCCACGTCGGTCGGGTTCCTCCCGAGCCCCTCGAAGTGGTCTCTGACCATCTTCATCTCGTCGAGAGAGAGCCCGGTCCCGCTCTCTCGGCTGATGTCAACCAGTTCCTCGTCCGAGGCCTCGGAGAGCTTGATCTCCGCGAGCTCGAATGGTGCCTCCTGGGGGACATAGAGCCTGCTTGACGACATCCAGTCCCCTCACTTGACCGTTATCGAGTAGTTCTGTATGACGGGGTTCGCGAGAAGCTTCCTGCACATCTCGTCCACCCTCTTCTCCGCCTCCCCCGCCTTGCCTTCAAACTCGATCTCGAAGACCTTCACAGATCTGACCTCGCGAACGCCCTCGAAGCCGAGGAGTTCAAGGGCCTTCAGAGTGTTCTTGCCCTCAGGGTCAGCTACTCCTCTCTTGAGCGTGATCCTGACCTCCGCCAAAACCATTCTACGGTCACCTGAAACCGCATTACCGTTGCCGATACTTAGACTTTGAGGGCTGCCTCCGACGAGCCACTGGTCGCGGTGCCCGTGTCGTCGAACCTTCACGCGCGGATCTTACGGCCGAACGCCAAGTATCCAGTGTGTCCTATCATGTCCGAGCTTGGCCTCACCCCACGCTCGTGGACGGTCATCTCGCGGTGGAGGGTCTCGAACGCGAAGACCTCCCGCAGGCCGAGCGCGCGCATCTTCTTCACCGCCTCCTCGAGCTGGTTCGCGTTGGGCACGTAGCAACACACGTGTCCGCCCGCCCTCAGGGCGGAGGACGCGGCCCCCATGGCGTCCCACGGGTTCGGTATGTCCAGCACCACCCCGTCGAGGTCCTTCTCCTGGATTCCGGCGCAAACATCGCCTATCCTCAGGTGCCAGCACGGAGCGTGCTCGGACCTGCGCACGTTCCTCTCGGCCACCTTCGCGTGGTCCTCCCTCACTTCGTACGTGTACACCGCCCCCTCCGGGGCTACCGCCTTCAGGAGCACGAGCGTGAGCGCGCCCGACCCGGCCCCCGCCTCAGCCACCCTGCTTCCGCAGCCGAGGTCCATGTACATGGGTATCTGGAAACTATCCTTCGCCGAGATCGTCTGCGCCTTCCTCTCGAGCGAGGCTAGAAGGTCCGCGATCGACGGCTTGACGACATCGAAATGTCTGCCCGCGATAGAGATGCGGTCTCCCAGGTCGGACATGCAGAGCGCGGTCCCGTCCACTGCGCCCAGACCTCTTACTTCGATCATCCTTCGTTCCGCCACGACGAAATGCTTCGTCCCCTTCTCGTCGACGAGCAGGATTCTGGAACCGTCAGGTATCAGACAATCACCCATCCTTCAACACGAGCACCGCGCCATCAGACCTTCCTCAGCTGCCGCCCACAGGAATGGCACTCCTTCTGCTCGAACCCGATGGCTGTCCTGCAGCTGGGACAGCGCGGCAACGGATGGAACCCGCCCTTGGCGGCCTTTCCGACAGGGGACGCTCGGCGCTCCTCAAGGGAATCCTGCCTCCGGCCATCCTTCTCGGCCTCGTACTCGACCGCTCCATCATCTCGCCTGTAGGCCGGAGCCTCTCCTCGCCCGGTCGCCTCGCTCTGGTTCTCAGAGGACTTCCTTCTTCTCCTCAACGGACACATTCCCCTCACGGTAACGTTCTGATGCGATGACGGACGATGATATGCAGTCATCTCTATTTTGAGTTGACCCGACGCGCCCCGAACCAACGAGATGCTTATTCAAGCATATCGAATTCCACAATCTGGCCGTCTTTTTGAAAGAACGCTCTGAATATCGCTCGATTGACTGAAAAACCGACAAAGACTAATATGCAATTGGCAATCATATTGCCGCTACTGGGAGGAGGCTTCGGGGGACACGCGGTTTTCGCGCCGCAATCTCGCAACGCCGGATGGCTGATCTCTCAGAACGTCATGATTGAGGAGGAAATCTGGAATGACCAAAGGGCTGAAGACTGAAATCGAGAAGTGCGTCGGCTGCAACATGTGCGCCTTGGTCTGTTCGGGCTCCCATGTGGGGAAGTTCAACCCGAGCGAGTCAAGGATGAACGTCGAAGACATCTTCCCAGAGCCCGGCGAGTTCAAGCTCAACTACTGCATCCAATGTGAGGAACATCCTTGTGTCGAGGCCTGCCCCGCGGAGGCGATAAAGCTGGATGATTCGCTCGGGATATACGTCGTCGACAAGGATGAGTGCACCGCTTGCGGCCTGTGTGTGGACGCTTGCCCGCACAACGGTTGCTGGCTCGACCCGTCCGAGTCCTACTCCATCAAGTGCGACCTGTGCGGGGGGGCGCCAAGGTGCATAGATATCTGCCCGCGAAAGGTCATATCGAGAGGTGATTGAGAATGCCGACAGGTTCCACAGGGAAGATCCTCAGGGTGAACCTCACCGAGGAGAAGGTGTCAGTAGAGCCGGTCAAGGAGGAATGGGCCAAGGAGTACATCGGCGGGAAGGGNNACCCACTCATGGTTTGGGTGGGCCCGTTGGTCGGCACCATGGTTCCGCTCACGAGCAGGTACGCGGTCATCACGAAATCCCCGCTCACGGGGACTTTCCTCGATTCGTACGCAGGTGGCTACTTCGGGCCGGAGATGAAGTACGCCGGATTCGACGGCATAATCATCAACGGCAAGGCGGAGAAGCCCTGCTATCTGTGGGTGAACGACGGCAAGGGGGAGATCCGAGACGCCAAGAACGTCTGGGGAAAGGACATGTTCCAGACTGAGGAGATCCTGCGCGATGAGGTGGGTCACAAATACGCCAGGGTCGCCGGGATTGGCCAGGCGGGCGAGAAGCTATCCCGCATGGCAGGCGTGACGTCCGACATCACCAGGAACGCCGGTCGCGGAGGCGCGGGCGCCGTCTTCGGTTCGAAGAACTTGAAGGCCGTGGTGGCCAAGGGATCTCTGGGCGTCGAGGTCCCGAAGATAGACGAGTTCATGGCGATGGTCAAGGATATGTTCTGGAAGGACGTCGTCGACAACCCCGATCACGCGGGGCTCGTCACCGACGGCACGCCGATAATCGTCGACATGAGCCAGGACGCGGCGATCCTGCCGACGAACAACTGGCACAAGGGGCAGTTCGACGGATACCAGGGCATCGACTCCGACGCGTTGAAGACCCGCGTGTTCGTGCGCAAGAAGGCCTGCTTCTCGTGCGGGATCGGATGTGGCAGCTATGTGAAGGTCCGTGACGGAATGTTCAAAGGCTCCTCCACGGAGGGCCCGGAGTACGAGACGCTGGGACTCGCGGGCTCCAACTGTGGCATCAGGAACATCGAGGCGATTGTGAAGTTCGCCGAGGAGTGCGACAGGTTTTGCCTCGACACGATATCGACTGGAGCGGCTGTCGGGTTCGCCATGGACATCTACGAGAAGGGCATCATCACGAAGGAGGACACCGGAGGCCTCGACCTGAGGTTCGGCAACGAGGAGGTCTACGCGAAGATGCCAGAGATGATCGCCATGAGGTCCACCAGGATTGGCGACCTTCTCGCTGAGGGAACGCTCAGGGCCGCGAGGGCGATCGGACAGGACACCGAGAACCTCGTGATCCACTCGAAGGGGAGCGAGTACCCCGCCTACGACCCGAGAGGATCGATCGGGATGGCCCTCGCGTACGCGACCTCCGATCGCGGCGCGGACCACAACAGGGCCTGGCCCGTCGCGGGAGACGCGTACGGCGACGGCGACCCGTGGAGCACTGAGGGCAAGGCGCAGACATGCCACGACGAGCAGATCATGAAGAGCTACAAGTGGAGCATGATCTACTGTGACTTCTACGGGGTCAGCCCCGAGAACATGGCGATGTACTACACCGCGGTGACGGGACTCCCGGCCGACGCCGACTGGCTCGTCGCCGTGGGCACGCGGGTCTGGAACCTCGTGCGCGCGTTCAACGTGAGAGAGGGCTTCTCGCGGAAGGACGACTCCATGCCTGACAGGATGGCGTCGGAGCCGTTGCCCAGCGGCAAGACGGAGGGCAAGGCGGTCCCGCGCGAGTCCTTCGAGAAGATGTTGGACGAGTACTACGAGCTATGGGGCTGGGACAAGGACGGCAAACCCACGAAGGAGACCTTGGAGGCCTGCGGGCTCGGGGACATAGTGGGGACGCTGGACTATCTCTCCTAGGTCTGGACCTTAACGGCCAGATGTGGCGTGCGATGCACGCCGCCTCTGGTCGGAAACCGATTTCCCCACTCTTTCGCGCCGAATTCAGGCACATATATGCAATGGAATGAAAATATAAAAATACGAATATTCTAATGCTCGTCTTTGACACCTTTTCACCGCGACTATCTACGACGTCGAATGCCGCCCAATAGGGCGTTGCCGAATGTGAAATCTTCAATGATTAGGGGATGTGTTTCGAATTTCGTTCATAAAGACCCCATCCAAATTGTACACAAGCAAGTTACATATACCAGCTTCTCCAAGAATATATATGGCATCAGTCCTTTACTGGGCCCGGTGAGGAGCGTCGGCTCCCTGATCAGGCCACACGCATGGTTTCGATGTGTCTGGCCTTCAGTTGGTGCATAGATGTCTAGTTCGAAAAAGAGCTTCGGGTTGGTGTTCAACCCAGAGAAATGCAACGGATGTCTGGAGTGCGAGAAGGCATGCATAACCTCCAAGAAATCCACAGTTGCCGCAGGCAAGAGCAGGATTAAAATAAGCAAGGAAGGCGAGAAGCACAAGGCCGTCATGTGCGTACATTGCGAGCGATGCGAGCCCGCTGATCTCTGCCCCTCCGCGTTGCTCGAGTTCCACGAAGAAGGCAAGTATTGGACCCTTGACGAGCACAGGTGCTTCGCGTGCATGGCGTGCATGCCGCGCTGTACCTACGAAGGCATATTCTTCGAGGGTGAATTCGGCGTCGAGACCGCCTACATGTGTGACTTGTGCGGTGGAGAACCCAAGTGTCTCAAGGCTTGCTCGGAGGGCGCTCTGACCCTCAGCCAGGCCCGGGGGAATGAGGGATGAGTGAGATGGTCGACAACGAGGCTGCGAGCGAGGTAGTGAACGCCCCCAAGACCGGCAAGGTCGACGAGAAGGACAGACCCTCGGTTGCTATCGAAGATGAGTTCCAACTCCCCGACTGGGTCCCTGAATGGGCGAGGGAAGCGCCGAAGCTGGTTGTCCGGGCGCCCGGGCCGAAGAGCAAGGCCATCATCAAGATCGACAGGGAGTACGTGTCGTACGCATACGACAGGTGCTTCACCTTCACATTCGAGAAGGCCGCCGGCGCGTCCGTCATGGACGCCGACGGCAACATCCTGTTGGACTTCACGTCCGGCATAGGAGTGGAGAACGCCGGCTGGACCCATCCAAAGGTCGTCAAGGCGATACAGGACCAGGCGAGCAGGCTGATACACTCTATGGCGAACGACGCCTACTTCGACAAGGAGGC